>JBIKVO010000165.1:0-6772 GCA_044356795.1 Caulobacterales bacterium | reverse complement strand
AAAGCAAAAGCGCTGCGCCAATGGGTTTGAGGCAATTGGATGAGGACCCGAAGCGGTTGCGGGGGCGCGGGCTGACGGCTATGCCCGCTGCCACATCCACGCGAACCGGCCAAAAGGGCGCTTCATGAGTTTTGATCCGCTGCGCGCGCGCCAATCCATGATCAACAGTCAGATCAGAACCAATGACGTCACCAGTCCTGCGCTGATCGACGCCTTCCGTGCCGTTGCCCGCGAGGCCCATCTACCCCTGGCGGTCAGCGGGTTGGCCTATTCCGATATTGATCTGCCGCTTGGCTTTGGCCGCTATGCATTGCGCCCGCGCGACCTCGCAAAAATGATCCAGGCGCTGGCGCCGGAGCGGACCAGCCGGGCGCTGGAAATCGCCTCAGGCGGCGGCTACGGCGCGGCGGTGCTGGCGCGGCTGTGCGCGCAGGTCGTGTCGCTGGAGCCGGAGCCCGATCTCGCGCGCCTCGCGCTGTCGGCGTTTCCGGCTGAGGCGCATCCGCCGGTTCAGGTTGTGACAACAAATCTGCAATTCGGCTGGGCGGATGCAGCCCCTTACGACCTGATCCTGGTTCATGGCGGCGTCGAGTTCGTGCCGCCGGCCTGGCTTGATCAGCTGGCCGATGGCGGGCGCATGGCGGTGATTGTGCGGCAGGGTCCGGCGGGGGCGTGCCGGTTGTATCTGAAGACTGGCGGGCAGGTCTCGTATCGTACCGTCTTCGACGCCGCACCGCCCGTGCTGCCGGGCCTGGAAGCGCCGCGCGGCTTCGCCTTCTAGCGCGTTTTCCAATCAAGTGGATGCCGGTTGATCAGGAGAAAACGAGCTGACTCAAAAGTTTGGACATTCCGATCCGATAGCATCGGATGGGATTTTGCCCAAGGCGATTTCGGGCCCGCCGATCGCGCATTGGGACGATCCGTCGCTCCAGCGCACTGCCATCGGTCATCGTGAACATCATGGGGCCCATTTCCCTGCAGGCCCAAGCGGGATACATTCCTGAAACTTGAAGAAGTTGTTTCGGGCTCAGCCAGGGTTGGCGAGGCCGGATTCGGGATCAGGGGTGTATCATGCGGTCTTGGTTGAGCTTTGCAGCGATGGCGGCGTTGTCGGCGCCGTTCGTGGCGCCGCATGCGGCGCAGGCGCAAACGCTGAACGAAGCCCTGACGGCGGCTTATGAGAACAATCCCACCCTCAACGCCCAGCGCGCCGCCACCCGTCAGACCGATGAGGGTTTCGTGCAGGCGCGGTCCGGCTTCTTGCCGCAGGTGAGCGTGTCAGCCACCTATGGCGCACGGAGGGTGGAAACCGAGCAGACCTTTGCCGGCGCCACGACCCGCACCAAGAATACCACAGAGCCCAACTCCTATGGCCTTCAAGCCAGCCAGACGCTGTTTGCCGGCGGCCGGCGGCTGGCCCAGCTTGGCCTTGCCGAAGCGCAAATCGACGTCGCACAAGAAACCCTGCGGATCACCGAACAGCAGGTGCTGCTGTCGGCGGTGGCGGCGTATGTGAATGTCCGTCGCGATCAAGAGGCGCTCGAAATCCGGCTGGCCAATGTGCAGCTTCTGGAAGAGCAGTTGCGCGCCGCGCGCGAGCGGTTCCAGGTGGGCGTGCTGACGCGCACCGATGTGGCCCAGGCGGAGGCGCGCCTCGCCGGCGCCTTGGCTGGTGTCGCGGGCGCGCGGGCCGATCTGGAATCTTCCAAAGCCAGTTATGAGCAGGTGATTGGCGCCGCGCCGGAGGGATTGACCGCGCCGCCCGCGATCGCCGGCCTGCCGAAGGATTTGTCCGAAGCGGTCGCGATGGCGGTCGAGGCAAGCCCGGTCTTGCAGCGCGCCCAGTTTGCCGAAAGCGCGGCGCGCGAACTGGTGAAGATTGAGGGCGCTGACCTGTTGCCAAACCTGTCGATCGTGGGGCGGATTGACCGCACCTTCGATCAGGCCGGCGCCGGCATCGGTCAAGACATCACCTCCGCGACAGCACAATTAAGCATCCCGCTGTTTGAGGGCGGGCTTGTGCGATCACGCACGCGGGCGGCCAAGATCGGGGTCGACCGCGCGCAGGCGCAGGTGGAAGAGGCGCGCCGCGCCGTTGTCGCGCAGGTGGTTGAAGCGTGGAACGATCATCAAGCCACCTTGCGCGTGATTGATGCGTCGCGTCGCCAAGTGGAGGCCAGCCGTTTGGCGTTGGAGGGGGCGACGCTGGAATCCGAGATCGGCGAACGGACGACGCTTGATGTACTGAATGCGCGCCAGGAATTGCTGGAAGCGCAATTGCAGCTGGTGCGAAGCGAACGCGATTCGTATGTCGCGGCGAACGCGCTGCTGGCGTCGATGGGGATGCTTGATGCGCGCGGTCTTGCGCTCGATGTTTCGGCCTATGACCCGCAAAAGCACCGTGAGGCGGTGCGTTGGCGCGTGTTTTCCACAGACCCGGCGGTTTCGCGCTAACGCAGCAGGGTGGACAAGCCTCAAGGTGTGGTACGTTGCGAATCGCAGACCACCAGATATGAGGCATAGGACCATGGCGCTCCGGGACTCTCAGCCTGAACCTTCGATGGAGGAGATCCTCGCCTCCATTCGTCGAATCATCTCCGAGGATGGCCCGCCAGAAGACCCGTCCCCGGCGAGCGGCTCGACGCTTGAGCCGATGGCTGTGGCCGGCGACGCCGGCGAAGACGATCTGCTGGTGTTCGAAGATTTCCAGCCCGAGGCCGCCCACGAGGACCCCGCGCCCGAGCCGGTTAACGCCGCACCGCCGCCGCGCGCGCCGGAGCCTAGCGCCGTGGCGCCAGCCCGCCCCGCGCCGACGCTGGTGTCGGATCCGGCCGCAGCCCTTGCCGCTGGCGCCTTGACGCGGCTGGCCGGAACGCTGCGGGTGGCGGATGTGGAGGGTCAAACGCTGGAGGGCATCGTGCAGGACCTGCTGCGCCCGATGCTGCGCGAGTGGCTGGATGCGCATCTGCCATCCATCGTCGAAGCCAAGGTGGAAGCCGAACTCGACCGCATCTCGCGGCTCGTCCGGTAACGCCTAAACAGCGCGGGGCCGTTTAAAGTCGCGCGGTAAATCCGCCCGCCGGGCTGCTGCGCCGCGGCGAACGGTTTGTTTTTGGCTCTCCGCTGGCAATGTTGCCGGCGGGGGCGCCCTCGAGTTAGGGCGTCACCAGCCCCGCGATCAGGCGACGCGCTGGACATTCCCCCTCCAGGACGGGCATAAGGTCTGCGACTGACGCACCACCATGTTAGACACGACCTTCGACCCGGCTTCAGCAGAGCCGCGCTTGTACGCCGCTTGGGAAACCAGCGGCGCTTTTCGTCCGACCGACGCCGCCGCGGCGGCCTTTTCTATTGTGATCCCGCCGCCAAATGTGACCGGCAGCCTTCATATCGGGCACGCGCTCAACAATACGCTGCAGGATATATTGGTGCGGTTTGAGCGCATGCGCGGCAAAGCCGTGTTGTGGCAACCGGGGTTGGATCATGCCGGGATCGCGACGCAGATGGTGGTCGAGCGGCAACTGGCCGCGGAAGGCATCATCGATCGCCGCGCGCTGGGGCGCGATGCTTTCGTACAGCGCGTTTGGGCGTGGAAGGGCGAATCGGGCGGGCGCATCCTCAATCAACTGCGCCGGCTTGGCGCCTCGTGCGATTGGTCGCGGGAGCGGTTCACGCTGGACCCGGGCTTGTCGGAGGCGGTGCGCAAAGTGTTTGTGCAGCTCTATCGCGAAGGGCTGATCTACAAGGACAAGCGCCTCGTGAATTGGGATCCGCGGCTGGAAACGGCGCTGTCGGATCTTGAGGTCGCCTCGATTGAGACGAAAGGTCATCTGTGGCACATCCGCTATCCTCTGGCGGATGAACCCGGCGCCTACATCGTTGTGGCGACAACGCGGCCCGAAACCCTGTTGGGTGATAGCGCGGTTGCGGTGCATCCCGACGATGCGCGCTATCGCGATCTAATCGGGCGTTCTGTAGTGCTGCCGATTTCCGGGCGTCGCATTCCGATCATCGCCGATGCTTATGCCGATCCGGGAAAAGGATCGGGCGCGGTGAAGATCACACCTGCCCACGACTTCAACGATTTCGAAGTCGGCAGGCGTCATGATCTGCCGCTGCATCAAGTGATTGATCTGAAAGGCCGCATGGCGTCGACGGTTCCTGCTCCGTTTGCGGGGATGGAGCGGTTCAAGGCGCGTGATGCAATCGTAGCCGCACTGGAAGAGCAGGGGCTGTTGGAGCGCGTTGAAGCCATTTCCCACGCGGTGCCGCATGACGAAAAGTCAAAATCTGTCGTGCTTGAGCCGATGTTGACGGAGCAGTGGTACTGCAATGTCGCCCCGCTTGCGGCCAAGGCGATGCAGGCGGTCCGCACGGGCGAGGCGCGATTTGCTTCGGAACAATCGGAAAAGACGTTTTTTCATTGGATGGAAAACATCCAGCCCTGGTGCATTTCACGCCAGCTCTGGTGGGGCCATCAGATACCGGCCTGGTACGCCGATGATGGAACCGTGTTTGTGGCGGAAACCGCAGAAGACGCCAATGGCCAGGCGGCCAAACATTTCGGCAAAGCGGTGCGCCTGCGCCAGGACGATGACGTTCTCGATACGTGGTTTTCTTCGGCGCTGTGGCCATTCTCGACAATGGGTTGGCCGCGAGACACTCCGGAGCTGCATCGCTTTTATCCCACCAACGCCCTGATCACCGGCCACGACATCATCTTCTTCTGGGTTGCGCGGATGATGATGATGGGCCTGCATCTGACCGGCAAAACGCCGTTCAAGGACATTTATCTGCACGGACTGGTGCGCGATGCGTCTGGTGCCAAAATGTCGAAAACAAAGGGCAATGTGCTCGATCCGCTGGATGTGATCGAAAAGTATGGCGCAGACGCCTTGCGTTTTACTTTGGCGTCGGTCGCGATGCCGGGGCGCGATCTCAAGCTTGCGGAAAACCGCATTGAGACCTACCGCAATTTCGGCACCAAGCTTTGGAATGCGGCGCGCTTTTGCCAGATGAACGAATGCGCCTTTTGGGAAGAGTTCCAACCCGCTGACGCGCGCCAGATCGTCAATCGCTGGATCATCAGCGAAACCGCGCGGGTGGCGGCGTCCGTCACGGCGGATCTTGAGGCGTTTCGCTTCAATGATGCGGCGGCGTCTTTGTACCGCTTTGTGTGGAACGTATTTTGCGATTGGTACCTGGAATTCATCAAGCCGCTTTTGAACGGCGACGATGAGGCCGCCAAACGCGAAACACGGCGCACGGCGGCGTGGGCGCTCGACCGCATCTTGATTTTGCTCCATCCGTTCATGCCCTTCATCACCGAAGAACTGTGGGAGCGTTTGGCCGATCACGGCGCAAAGCGGGCCAATCGCCTGATCACGCAGGCCTGGTCTCCTCCGGACTTGAACCTGCGCGATGAGGCCGCCGAAGCCGAGATCGAGTGGATGATCCGTCTGATCTCTGAAACGCGCTCGATGCGGGCGGCGTTGAATGTGGCGCCGGGCGCGCGTGTGCCATTGCTGCTGATTGGCGCTGCGCCCGAAACCGCAACGCGTTTGGAGCGGTATCAGGATTTGATCGATCGGCTGGCGCGGTTGGAATACTCCACCAGCAGCGATGCAGCGCCTGCTGGCGCTGTCACATTTGTTCTCGATGAAGCGACGGTGGCGTTGCTGCTTGAGGGCGTGATCGATTTTGCCGCCGAGGGCGTTCGTCTCGACAAGGAGATTGCGCGGATCGATGCGGAAATGGCCAAGACAACCGCGAAACTGTCGAACGCGGATTTTGTCGCGCGCGCGCCAGAAGAGGTGGTGGACGAACAAAAAGAACGCCTTGCCGATTATGGCGCGACGCGGGAAAAACTGTTCCAGGCTCTCGCTCGGATCAAATCGGTGGTGGAATAATTTCGCCGTTCAGCGCCGATCCTGTCACCCCGCACAACGATGTGACGCTCAGCGTACAAAGGACTTCAGCAATGACCTCCTGGGACAAATCGCGTTTGCCATCGCGTCATTCGACCATGGGGCCAGAGCGGGCGCCGCACCGGTCATACTATTACGCCATGGGGTTGGGCACGAAGGAGATTGAACAACCCTTCGTTGGCGTTGCATCCTGCTGGAACGAAGCGGCGCCCTGCAACACCGCTTTGATGCGTCAGGCGCATGCTGTCAGCGCTGGCGTGCGCGAAGCCGGCGCAACGCCGCGGGAGTTTTGCACCATTACCGTCACCGACGGGATCGCGATGGGCCATGAGGGGATGCGATCATCACTGGTCTCGCGGGACGTGATCGCCGACAGCGTTGAATTGACGATGCGTGGCCATGCTTATGACGCGCTGGTGGGTGTGGCCGGTTGCGATAAATCGCTGCCGGGCATGATGATGGCGATGCTGCGCTTGAATGTGCCGAGTGTTTTTTTGTATGGCGGCTCGATTTTGCCGGGCGTTTGGCGCGGGCGCGAAGTGAATATCCGCGATCTGTTTGAGGGCGTGGGCGCGCATGCGGCGGGAACCATGCCGCTGTCGGATCTGCAGGAATTAGAGCGTGTGGCGTGCCCCGGCGATGGGGCGTGCGGCGGCCAGTACACCGCCAATACGATGGCGTGCGTGTCTGAAGCGATTGGCCTGGCGCTGCCATTGTCGTCGTCGTTGCCTGCGGCCTACGCCACGCGTGACGATTACGCCGCCGCCAGCGGGCGCGCGGTGGTGGCGCTGCTGCGCAGTGGTTTGCGTCCGCGCACGATCTGCACGCGCGAAGCGTTTGAAAAC
>JBIKVO010000166.1:0-6772 GCA_044356795.1 Caulobacterales bacterium | reverse complement strand
CAGGCCCCCGCTGGAAGCCGGAAACATCACTTTCGTCTGTTAGCTATTTGATAGACTAGCTCTTTTCGAGTTTCGTCGCCTGCGAAGCAGAATCATAAATCCGAGCAGACTTGTCAAAATGATGATCGCGGTCGCGGTCATCGTGGCGTAGTCGCGATTGCGGCGACCGAGAGGATTGAGGAACTCCCACTTGTGGAGATTGTCGAACGTCCAGCCCTCCATGCGCGTGAGCCACGTTTCCTGAATCGCCCCGGCGATTAAACCTTCACGGACATCCACAAACACGGGCCCGTTTGGCGCATCCACGCGCCACACCGGCAGGCGCTTGTTGATGAAGCCATAGCCATCGCCGAAGCGCGTCACGATCGACACCTCGCTGTCTAGCGGCGCTTGCGCGATCGCGCGGGCGCGGGCTTCGTCCGTAGCCGGCGGTTCGACGCCGAAATAGTAACCGGTCTCTTCGATCTGCAAGCGCCAGAGCGGCTTCGCGTCGGCGCCTTGTGTTGCGGTCAGGTCGTTCACCAGAATGTCCGCCTCCGCCCGTGGTGGTTCAGGCAAATCAGCGACCCGGAACTGCGTCGCTTGCGGCGGCGCCGGTGCTGTCAGGCTTGATGTCGTCACAAGATGCAGCAGACCCGACAGCGTAAACATCGTTACGAGGGGCAGTGCGGCCCACGCAAAAAGCGTGTGAATGCGAAAAAGTCCCTTGCCGCGGGCGCGCCAGAGCATCGTTGCGCCAATCGCTGTGGTCACCATGACGGTTAAAATCAACACAAAGATGATTGCAATCCGAATCGGTTCCACCGCCTCCAAAAACTTCAGCGTGTGCACGTTCTGAAAGATGCTGAGCAGCACTTGCTGCTGGTCGTTCGTGACGGCCGCAAGACGATCTAGGCCGGTATCCACATAGACCCTCAGACCGTCCGGCGTCGCAAAGCGCACTTCCCACGCGGGCAGCAATCGGTTGACACTTGGATAATCTGTACTGAAGGCCGTTACGAGGCGTGTCTGGGCGATCTGCGCTTGCGGAAGGCCAGCATAGTGGCGCGCCAGCGCTTCGGCATGACGCTGTTCGATGCCGTCAATCCGCGCGCCAGTAAGGGCATCCAAAACCACGCGCGCCGCAGCGCCGTTTGCTGCGAACCAAAACGGCGCGCCATCCACGATGACAAGCCGCGCCAAGGTCGTTTCACTAAGCCCGGCTGACGCAAACGCAGCGCCAGGCTGCGCCAACCCGTCCAGAGGAAAGCTCTGGACGGGCGGCGCCTGCACCGCAGGGCGCGGGGCTGTCCAACTCATGATCGGGTGGACAAAGCCCGTGGCGGCCCACAGGATCGCGACAATCGCCGCGATCCATCCCAGACGCCTATGCAGAACGCGCACTTTCATCAGCGGGCTCCAAATCGCAGACGAATGCCGCCAAACGCAGCCGCGCCGTCACCTGGCGTTGCGATCGAAAGGTTCACGCCCGGCGCCAGTGCATTGGCGATGCTCGACACCATCGAGACGAACTTCTCGTCCGTCAGATTGCGCCCTTCCAAAAAAAGAGAAGCGGTGTCGCTCACATCATAGGATGCGCTGACATTCCAAAGCGTATAGCCAGGCGCGCGCAGCGTGTTGCGGAAATCGACAACCATGTCGGATTGCACAAATACCGACGGCGCGATGCGCCATTTGTCTTTGCTCCATGCCAATTCCGCAATAACCGTGTTCTCCGGCACGCCGGCCAGACGATTGTCTCCATAGACGAGATCGCCATCAAAAGTGAAATCGTTGTAGGTCCATGCTGCACGGCCATTGAGCGCACCGCCGAAGAGGTTTTCCGCGACGGTTGCAGCAAGGCCCGCTTCAATGCCGCGATGGATGGTGTTTGGCGCATTAAAGGTGGCCGCCGAGATCAGCGGGCTCACCTGGAAAGAAATGAACTCATTTTCTAGCCTTACGTCGTAGTAAGTGAGTTCATAGCGCAAAGGACCTGCTTGTCCGCGCACGCCGAGTTCATAGCTTGCGCCGTCTTGGGCCTTGATGGGGACGAACGTGACGAAACCGCCCTGCGTCAACTGACCAAAACTCGGCGGCTCGTAAACGCCAGAGACATTGGCGAACACCTGCACCGTCGGCGCGGCTTCCCAAAGCAGGCCGACTTTCGGGCTGATCTGATTGAATGTCTCGCCGTCACTAGCGGCAGGATTGCGCAGATTGCGCACCGTGCGGTCGGTGTCGATGCTGCTGATGCCCGCAACTAGCGTGAGGGTGTCTGTCGGCTTCACGCGAACCTCGCCAAAGACGTCCCATCCGCCAGCATACTGGATGGAATGCGCAGTGAGGGCGCCGCGCGCGGCCAAGCGATTAGGTGTTGCAGCGAATGTGCGCGCCGCTGTCCGCGCATCGCGCCAACGGGCGCAGAGCGTCCATTCCAACGGCGCACCCAGCGCCTGCGTCTCGCCGTCCCATCGCGCGAAGAGCAATCCATCTGTCACGCGTTGATCAATTACTACGCTGATCGGATGGTAGAGTTGGCGATCCGTGTAGGCGGCGCCGACGGATACTGTGCCAACGGCGCCCGCATCGATGATTGTGCGCGTCCAGCCGCGCCAGGCATTGATGTCCCGCCCGAAGGCAAAGTTAAAATTGCCGGTGTTGGCGACTTGCGGCGTCGACGTTGCCTGCGCAATGGTGAGCGCGCCCGGGATGCGTTGATTGACGTCATTGCCCAAGACGCCAAACCGGGTTTCGATGCCATCATTCCAGCGCCACCCCGCTTGCGCATAGATACGGCCGTTGCTTTGCTCGGCGTTTTGACGGAAGCCGTCCTGACCTTGGCCTGTTGCAGCAACAAGCAGATCAAACCGATCATCAACATAAGCAGCGCGCGCATTCACGCGTTGCGTGCCGAACGAACCGGCATCAAGCCGCAAGAAACCTGCTTCATCGACACTGCGACCCGTGAGGCCTGTCAATTCAATGGAGCCGCCGAGCGTGGCGGAACCGCTGGCGAAGGCGTTGGCCCCACGATTGACGGTGATGAAACTCGCGAAAGTTGGGTCTAATTCTTGAAAGTCGCCAAAGCCGTCCGCGCCGTTAATGGGCACGCCGTCGAAGAGCAATTCCACGCCGCGCAAGTGGGCGTTATTGGCGAGCCCCGATCCGCGGATCGACAAGCGCACCTCCTCGCCAAAACGCGGCTGGGCGATCACCCCCGGTGTGAGTTGGAGCGTGTCGCGGAACGTGACGGCGTAGCGGTCCTCGAACTCTTCGGCCGCGACGACGGACACGTTTCCGGGCCGTTGGCGGGCGATCTCTGCCGCTTCTGCAGCCTCTGGGTTAGGACGTTGACCGGTGACAATGATTTCGGATTCGGTTCGCTGGCCTTCGGCGCTCTTACCTTCTGCATTTGGCGCCTGTGCACGGGCGCTTTGGGCAGTGATGACAGCGGCCAAAACAGCGGTAGAGATGCGCGCGAGGGCGCGCGCGGAAAAGATATGGGAAGACATGAAGAACTCTGATCAGATGCGCGCGCAGCCGGGGCGCGCGTGCGGACAGGGGCGAGCAGCGCTTGGTCGGGCCGCCGTGACGTTCAAATCAGAGGTGCGTGGGTGGTCCAGTCGCCCAAGGCGGCGGCGCGGCCAGGCCGCGGCCAATACCGACCAGCGGCGACAAAACCAAGACGCTGTCGGTGAACGCAAATTGCGGCGATGCCACTTCCATTGCGGGGTCCGGCGGCGCTAGATTTGCCGCTGCAGCAAACACACATGGAGCGTGATGAAGAGCCGCCCCATTTTCGTTTGGTGCGGGCGCATCACCGTCGCGATGCTCTCCGGTGTCGAGGTTCAGCGCCATCTGCGTCGGGCCCGAGCCCGAACATAGAGTCACGACGATCCAACGATCCTGTCCCGGCGATAGCATGAAACCGACAGGCGCCGCGGCCCTGATCGCCATGGCAATCAGAGCAAACGCCATCAGTAGCCGAAACGGCCCTGATCTGAGGCGCGCGACGTGGTTCATCCCGCACGGGGATGATATAGCCTAACGCTACAGTCAAGCTTTCAATTACCCACAAGTCCCACCGCGCCAATCTCAACTCCAAGCTCTATGTCGGTGAGCCGCGCCAGATGAGGACATTGCTTGGCGGGGGATCGCTAAGCGCGGGCGAGGTATCCGCCGAGGCGGGCGAGTTTTGTGAGGGTGCATGCAAGCGTGCCGGCGCGACATCGTCGGTTGCCTGCGTCGCTGATCAGGCGGTCGAGCAGATCGATTTCCGTCGCGGTTAAAGCTGTTTCAGGCGCAGCGTCTGGCGCAGTCCTGTTGAGCATTGTCAGCTACAGGACGCTACCCAGCTCAAAATACAAAAAACCGCCATCAGATTGGCCAAACGCTCGGCGGTGCGCAGCTTCGGCTCTCATGACTGACCAACCCATGAGCGCTGCCCCCGGATCTGCGGGCGCGCCATCCTTGCCGGACCGGCCCCGCATCTATGCGGCGTGCCTCGCCGCCTACAATAATGGCTGCCTGCACGGACGCTGGATCGATGCCGCGACACCGGACGAGATCAGGACGCAAGTGCCCGCGGTCCATAATCATGAAGGCTTCGAAGGCGCACACCTTTCCGACTACGCCTCCGTCGAGACCTTGAGCGGCATTGCTGACCATATCGGCGAGCATGGCGAGCTTAAAGCCCGCCTCTATGCGCATTTCAGCAATGGCTTTCAGGAGACGCGCGCCGCGTTCGAGGACTATGGGGGTGCATAGCCCAGCGCTGCCGACTTCGCCGAGGAACTCCATAACGAGTTCGACGCCGCCATCCAGGAAAGCCGTTGCTACTATATCGACTGGCAGGCGCTTGCCCGGATATGGTGAACTGATCATTCCACAGGCCGCCGTGTCACCAGCGCGCCCAAGGGCGATACAGGGATGGCCGGCAGGGAGACCATTGTCGACACCTATGGCGGCGCGGCGACGCACGTGGGCGGGACGTCAGCCTCCATCACCACGCGGACCGCGTCTAAAAGAGGCCCGTTCGCATGCGCCTGACAGACCCGGAGCAGACCATCTCCAGTCTCAGGCGAACTCGGCCTACAGCCTCACCAGACAAGAGCCTCATCCGTCGGGGGTACCGGTGTGAAGACAAGATTGGCGAAGTCCCCAATCCGTTGCGCGCACTGGAAAGGCTGTACCAGAAGCCCGGCAGTCTTGTGCGCCCGGTATACTCGCCGGTCGCACGCAAATGTAAGTCCCGTAGCCGGGTCTTCGTCGATCCAGTGAAGCGCCCTTGCCCCATGCCGAGAGAGTGACGCTGCCAGATCAGAGGCAAAAGAAGCGCCAGATAGACCAAGTTGCCGTGATGAATGGCTGATCGCCTCATCCTTGCCGATCGCCCTGACCGGAAAAGGCGGAGGCTTTGCGGCGTTCAGCAGCGGGAGCGTGTCGCCATACTCCCTCAGAATAAGCGTCCCATCATCTCCAAAGCCGCCGCCTCCGGTCCAGGTCCCAAGGGATGGCCAAAGAGCAAGCGCAGTGAAATAAGGAGGACGGCTGATCGCGGTCCATGTCGTGATGGATCGGGTCGGCTGCTGTCGCTGCAGCAGAGGCTCTATGCCAGGCCGCAGATAGCGCGGAATCTTGTGGCCACGCCGCACCCGCTCTACCTGCCGGTCGCGATCACGCATGGAACCAAGCCTGTTGAGCAGGCGGGGCGGAGCGGGGTAATGATACTGCCCAGCCCAGTACAGCAGCCAGCGCCCATTCGCCGACAGGTCATGCAGGCGGATGACACCCCGCATCCACTGACCGCATCGAAAAGTGTCGGTCGCAAGATCCCAGTGGATGAGGCAGAAACGATTGGCCGGACCGCGCCGCAGAACGACAGCGCTGCGTCCATTCGCAGCAAACAATGCCTGAAGCGCACGGCTCACCACCAGCTCGGTCACCCCCGCCCTCCCGGGTAAACTGTCGACTGACTTAGCAGGCAGCGGACACAGTCCAGGCGCAAGGCGGAATCTTCCCCGAGGTCTCCGGCATGGATCGATGTCATCGGGATTTTTGAGCATTTTCGAAGGCAATCGGCCCAATGGGCCGATATTTCACGGGGTCCGGGCGTGATCATGCCGCCGCCAGCAGCTTTGGCAACCGGATCAGGTTGCATGCAGCGGCCGTCAGCGAGACCATCCAGGCGATATGTTTTATGGCCCTTGCAGCGGGTCTTGCGCATGAAGCCGCACGTCTTCATCCAACCGAAGCATTCGTCGATCCGTTTGCGGACACGGCGGCTGACGGCATAACCTGGATGACGCGTCGTGCGGCCATCAATGACGGGGCGCCGGTTCGTTATGTTCTGCGCAATGTGAGGCGCCCCGCCCAAGGCGCGAACTTTCGCCACGAAGTCCGCCACGTCATAGCCCTTGTCCGCTCCCAGGATTACACGTTTGCTGCGTCGTGACCGCCGCTCGAGCATGGCAGGCGCTGCGTCGCGTTCTGCAGTCCCGGTCGCCTGCGTCAGCATGGCGCCGATGATCAGACCATTCCGGTTCTCCATCAGCAGATGCCCGATGTGGCGCAGCTGGGACGCCTTGCCGCGCCCCTTCTTGAACAGGCGCGCATCGGGATCGATGGTCGATGAATGGGTGTCGTTGCTGCGCGTCTCGCCATGGAAGTCACGCTCAGCGTTGCGACCCTTGGGCGCTGCAGAGGTCCCGCCGGATGCCTCGTCGCCAGCGCCGGGACCCTTGTTTTCGCCGCCATGCTTTGGCTTGAAGCTCTTCATGCTGGCCCCGTT
>JBIKVO010000164.1:0-6810 GCA_044356795.1 Caulobacterales bacterium | reverse complement strand
TCGCCTGCTTGCAAGCCCTCGGTGCACAATGGCGACCGGACCGAGGGCCTCATTGACGCCTCTGCACGTCAAATCATGGATTTAGATTTGGCCGAGCAGATATTCTGCGGAAGAGACCTTGTATTCACCGCCCTCTTCCACGTTCAGCTTCGCCACGACGCCATCTTTCACCAGCATCGAATAGCGCAGCGAACGGGCGCCCATGCCAAACTTGGTGGCGTCCAACTCGAGGCCAACGGCTTTAGCGAACGCACCATTGCCGTCGCCCAGCATCATGATCGAATCGCCAACCTGCTGATCGCGGCCCCAGGCTCCCATGACGAACGCATCGTTCACGCTGGTGCAGGCGATCGTATCCACGCCCTTGTCGTGCAATTCCTTCGCCTTGTCCCTGTAGCTCGGCAGATGGCGCGCCGAACATGTCGGCGTGAATGCCCCCGGCACTGCAAACAAGGCCACCGTTTTGCCAGCGAACACCTCAGCGGTGGAGATCGGCTTGGGGCCATCGGCTGTCGCTGCGGTAAAGGTCACTTCAGGCAAGCGGTCTCCAACCTTGATCATGTTCAATCTCCTCAAAAGTCTTGGGGCAGTGCGTCTGCCGGCGCGCCAGAGATAGATCACGCCCCCGCGAACGCAAGAAGCGCTTGCCCTGTGCGGCGGGTCAGGCCAGCATATCCCCATCGCAACGACCCAGGAGACGAGGCGGCGGATGGACGCAGAGTCGCTTTCCGGCAAACTCTTGATCGCCATGCCTGGCATTGGCGATTCCCGGTTTGAAAAATCCGTGATTTTGTTGTGCATGCACACGCCAGAGGCCGCAATGGGTCTGGTCCTTAACAAGCGCAAGGTCGATCTGGTGCTCGGCGATGTGTTGGAGCATCTTGGCGTCGATGCTCCCGATCTCGTGCAAAACCGAGCCGTTCTGGATGGCGGGCCGGTGAAGCCGGACCGCGGCTATGTGGTGCACACACGCGATTTCGATGCGGGCGAAGCCACGCAGGTGGTGTCGGACCGTCTTCGCCTCACTGCCACGCGCGAGATTCTTGAAGTCCTGGGCGATGCGGGGATGGCGCCGGAACGGTACGTGCTGGCGCTGGGCTATGCCGGGTGGGGCCCTGGACAATTGGAAAACGAACTGCTGCGGAACGCCTGGTTGATCAGCGACCCGGATGATGAGATTGTCTTCGGCGACGATCAGGACAAAAAATGGGTGCGCGCCATCCGCTCTCTCGGGATTGATCCCACAATGCTGTCCTCCAGTGCGGGGCGCGCCTAACCAACCTTTACCGATGCGCGCGCAGATAAGCGGCAGCGTCGGCTTCACAGAGGCCGCGCGCATATAAAAATCCTTGTGCAAAGTCGCAGCGCAGCGCCGCCAAGGCATCACGCTGGGCGGTTGTTTCAACGCCCTCTGCGATGGTGGCAAGGCCAAGATCATGCGCCAGCGCCGTCATGGCGCGCAGGATTTTGGTTTCGCGCCCATCTTCGGCGACGCCGCGCACCAGCAGCGCATCAAACTTCAACGCATCGGCCGGCAAGTGCATCAGCCAATGCAGCGACGAATAACCGGCGCCAAAATCATCCAACAGCACCTTCACGCCCATCGCACGCAGCGCCTTCAGCACCGCCGCCGCGGCGAAGGGATCGGCCAGCACCTGATGCTCTGTCACTTCAATCCGCAACGCGTGAGCCGGTAAATTCGCACGGGCCAACGCTTCCCGCACATCCGCCAGCACGGCCCCGCGCTCCAGATCGCGGCCGGCAATATTCACTGATATGAAGACATTGTCTGCATCGGCATCGCCGCCATCGCTGCGCCAGCGGGCAAAACTCGCAGTGGCGGCGCGCAGGATCGCGCGCGAAATCGCGCCAAGCAGATCATGCTCCAATGCGGCTTCCAGAAACAGCGCAGGATGGGCCAGCGTGTCATCAGCTTGGCGCCAACGCGCCAGCGCCTCAAAGCCAGCCAATGCGCCATCAGCGAGCCGCACAACAGGCTGAAAGACCGGCTCAAATGCACCGGCTTGCAGCCCATCTTCCAGATCAGACGCGCGCGGCGCCGAGGCTGTCATTGCATCTCCTTTGGCATGAATCGCGCGCTTGACCATGGGCTCATGCATGCGGGTTGACGAGACCGAACAAGAGATGGTCGCGCCAATCTCCGTTAATCTTGAGATAGCTTCGCGCCAAGCCCTCGTGCAGGAAACCGGCTTTTTCCAACAGCGCGCGCGAGGCGGCATTTTCTGGCGCACATGCTGCTTCGACGCGATGCAGATGCAGCGGACCGAACGCAAAATGAATCAGCGCACGCACGGCCGCAAGCGTATAGCCGCGGCGCTGAAACGGCGCGCCCACCCAATATCCCAGCGTGGCCGACTGCGCGACGCCGCGCTGCACGCGCGACAAGGTCGCAGCCCCCACAAGCCCATCATCACCCTCCCGGAACACAAAAAACGGATAACTGCGATCGGCGTGGATGTCATCTTCATAGCGGCGCAGGCGCGCGCGAAACGCACTGCGACCCAGATCATCCGCCGGCCATGTCGGCTCCCAGGGCTGAAGAAAGTCGCGGCTGATCGTTCGTAGATGCGACCACGCCTCATAATAACGCGCCGCCGGATGGCGCAGCGTGACGCCATCGCCGGCAAGTCGTGTCGCGCCATCGTCATCGCGTCCCAGAAACGCCGCCACCGCCGCCCCTCACGCCGCCGCCAACCCGTCCAACGCGCCAAGGCCAGTCTTTGGCCCCACAACCGCCCCGGCCGCCGCGCCACTCAAGGCGGCCCGCGCCACCGCCTGCACGGCGTCAACACAGACCGCTTCCAGCTTGCTGCGCATGGTGGAAAAAGGCTGCAGTGCGCCGTGCAAAAACACCTGCCCCGCGCGGGCTTCTGCACGCGCCATCGGGCTTTCAGCGCCCATCAGCAGTTGCGCGCCAACCACCGCCTTCGCGCGTCTCAATTCCTGCATCGTCGGACCGTCGCGCGCGAGATCGGCAAGGATCGATGCACTCATTGCAGCCACGCGCTGAGCGTTTTTTGCAGCGCACCCGGCATACACGCCCAGCCGACCTGCCTCGTCGTTCGCGTCCACCCAACTGTCAATCGCATAGACGAGGCCCAAATCTTCCCGCACCGCCTGAAACAGCCGCGACGCCATGCCCCCGCCATAGATTTCACTCAACAGGCGCGCAGCGTAAATCGCGGGGTCCTTCAGGCCAGGCGCCGCCCACGAAAATGCAAGATGGGTTTGCGCCAGCTTGCGCGCTTCCTGTGCAGCGCCGCCAGAAACAATCGCAGGCGAAAGGGGCGAAGACGAGAATGCAGCCAGATCGGCAAACCGCGCACGCGCCGCAGCGATCAGCGCATCAGAGTCAAACGCACCGCTTGCAGCGATCACCACGCGATCGGCGTTCATATGGGTGTCGCGGAATGTCGCAAGATCGGCAGGCTTCAGCGGGGCCAGGGTTTCTTCGCGCCCCAAAATCGGCCGGCCCAACGGCTGATCGGGATACACCACCGCCTGATGCAGTTCGAACACGCGATCATCGGGTTGATCGAAGGCTTCGCCGCGCTCCTGCGCAACCACGCCCTTTTCTTTTTCAAGGTCATCTTCGCGCCAATGCGGATCGCGCACGATATCGGCGATCATATCGAGTGCGAAGGCTGCGTGTTCGCGCGTGACGCGGGCATAATAGCAGGTGCGCTCATAGCCGGTGGCGGCATTCATCACGCCGCCGACTTCTTCAATGGCTTCGGCGAAGGCGCGCGCATCGCGGCTGCCGGCGCCTTTAAAGGCCATATGCTCAAACAAATGCGCGATACCGTTTTCTTCAGCTCGCTCCATCCGCGCGCCGACGCCAATCCACACGCCAACCGCCGCCGTTTCCAGACCAGGCATCGGATCCAGCGCAAGGCGCACGCCATTCTCAAGGCGGATCAGGGTGGGTTCGGGTGCGCTTATCGTCGCCACGCTTTGCTCCGTGTTCGGATGATATCTTTTACAGCGCCAAGATCGGCGCTGATCGCGGTGACGCGTTCCGTGCGGTCGAACAGGTCGGCGCAATGAGCCGGCAGCGGCGCATCAATCCCCAGCGCTTCGCGCACGGTTTCTGGGAATTTCGCCGGATGCGCGGTGGCGAGCAGCACCGTCGCGCCTGCCCCAGGCGGCCATGCACCATGGGCCTGCGCGGTAATAGCGGCGGCGGCGCCGACGGCGGTGTGCGGGCACAAAACTTCACCGGTTCGCTGATGCACGCGGCCCATTGCGTCAATCGTTTCAGCATCGCTGGCGCGTTGACCGACAAAACCATCCCGCAGCATCGCCAATGCCGCAGGCGACAACTGTGCCGATCCCGATTGGGCAAAGGCGCGATAAAAAGCTGCGGTCTCATCAGCACCGCTGAAATCATGCACAAGGCGCTCAAAATTCGATGGCGCAAGAATATCCATTGCTGGCGACACGGTGGCGCACGCTGTGCCCTGGCGCGCATGCACGCCGGACTGAAATGTTTGCGTGAGCATGTCGTTGGCGTTGGTCGCAACGAGAATTTTCCCGATCACTGCCCCCATGCGACGCGCCACATGACCCGACAGCGCATCGCCAAAATTTCCGGTGGGTACAATAAAGTGCACCGGCCCTTGTGCGCTCAAAGCGACGCTGGCGCGCAGGAAATATGCGCTCTGCGCCACGATGCGCGCCCAATTGATCGAGTTCACGCCCGACAGCGATGCATCGCGCGCGAAATCCTTATCCGCAAACAGCGCCTTCACCAACGCCTGACAGCCGTCGAAATCGGTTTCGACTTCCAGCGCATGGACATTGTCAGCGCCGGTTGTCGTCATGAAGCGGCGCTGCACCGCCGACACGCGCCCTTTCGGAAGCAGCACAAACAGATCAATCCGATCACGCCCCTTCAACGCTTCTACCGCAGCGCCGCCGGTATCGCCGGAGGTGGCGCACACCACCGAGATGCGCAAATCGCGCTGTTCCAAAGCGCGCGCATACAGGGCTGCAATCATCTGAAGCGCGATATCTTTGAACGCAAGCGAAGGACCGTGGAACAGCTCCATAATCCACAAATCGGAATCGAGTTGTTTGAGCGGGGTCACAGCAGGATGGGAAAAGGCGCCGCCCGCCCCATACACGGCCTCCGCGATGTCGGCCGCGCCGGCAAAGCTCAGATCGCCGGCGCCGAACAGCGACAAGGCCTCCGCGGCTGCACCCACATAGCCAAGGCGATTGCCGCCCTCGCGCCAATAAGCGCGCAGTTGCGGCCAGGATTGCGGCGCATACAAGCCGCCATCCGGGGCAAGCCCGGCCAACACGGCGTCAAAAAACGAAACGGGTTCAGCCCCGCCGCGGGTGGATCGGTACGACATCATCGCGGCACGACTGTGCGGTCCGCGCCGCGCCGGTGCAAGAGCGTGGCGACCACCAAAAGTCCGATCGCCAAACCAAACCACGTCAACGCATAGCCCAAATGTCGCTCCGGCCCGGCAGCGCTGGCGCGGGGATCGGCGCGGGGATTATCCATCGTGGCGCCGCTGGGCGTCACAACGCGGCGGGCCGCGATATACCAAGTGGCGTCAGTCACGCCGAGTGCGGCCGCCAGCATTGGCCCTGGCTGGAAAAATTCGGCTTTTGCGGTGTTATCGGCCGGCTTGCCGGGATCGATTGTGAGCAAGCGCGCCACCCCATCCACCGCTGCGCCAGGTGCTGCGGCGCCGCCGCCGATCCCGGTTTCAGCAAGCAGGATGCGGCCATCGCCGAGGCGCACGCGCTGGAAGGTGCGGGGTCGGGGGCCAAACAGGCTGATGGCGCGAGCGTCGGCGTCGATGACCGCAGCGATCGCACGATACTCCAGCGCGGCATCAGCGCCCGTCAAGGCGCGGGCGTCCAGCGGCGGCGCCAAAGCGGCAGCGGCGATGGCGGCAAACTGCGCTTCCCGCTCCTGCATCCGCGCCCATTGCCAGGCGCCCAGCGCCAGCAGGATCACAAGGCAAATGCTGGTGAGGCCCCACAGCACCCAACCGCCGCTGCGCGCCTTTGTTTGCGCGCTCATGTCCCGGCCTTGTGACGCCATTGCAACCCAAACAGCAGGCCCTTCGCCAACGGCAGCATCACCGCGCAGAGAATGGCCGTCAGCACCACAACGAGCGGGATCACCGTCCAGGGCGGCCACCCCAAACCGATCTCCAGCGCCAGCGCGACCACCGTGACGATGGCGCCCACGATCAGCACCACAAACACTGCCGGGCCATCACCGGCGTCAGCAATGGTGAAATCAGCACCGCATGCCGAGCAGCCGGGCGCGAATTTTAGATAGCTGCGCCACAGCTTGCCCCACCCACACGACGGGCAGCGCCCACGCAGCGCCGCCAACCCAGGCGAGGCGATCGGCGCGGTGCTCATTCCATCGCCAGGCGCGGCGCGACATAGACGAACACGAAAAGGAACAACCACACCACGTCCACGAAGTGCCAATACCAAGCCGCCGCCTCGAACCCGAAATGTTTCTTGGGCGTGAAACCGCCAGACATCAGCCGGATGAAGCACACCGCCAGGAACAGCGTGCCGATCACCACATGCGCGCCGTGGAAGCCGGTGGCCATGAAGAAGGCCGCACCATAGAGATTGGCGGTGTTCACACCGCCTTGGTTGCCAAAGGCAAACCCCGCAACGCTATATTCGTACACCTGCACCGCAGTAAACAACACGCCAAGGGCGATTGTCAGCCCCAAGCCGATCTTGGCGGCGCTGCGATCGCCAACCTGGAGCGCGTGGTGGGCCCATGTCACGGTGGTGCCC
>JBIKVO010000163.1:0-6841 GCA_044356795.1 Caulobacterales bacterium | reverse complement strand
AGGGCCGGTCCTCACGGTTTTGGGCGATTGAGACCGCCAAACGCTGGCTCACCTCCGATGGTATGATAGTCCAGTATGCGGCGGATCAAAGGGATGACAACGCGCAGGGCGTCATGCAGGTTGGCGACCTTGCGTTCCTCGATTTGGCGACCGGCGAGGTCTATGCACGATGTATCGGCCAGACGCAGTGCGATCCTGACATCAGCGGATGCCGACGCCCCATTGCGACAGAGGCGGCGTTATTGGCCTGGGCTGGCAAAGTCGTGGCGGCCAAAAATGCTGCCGTCCCGCATGCGGATTGGATTTTTCACGTGGCAGATGAACACGTGTTTGGCTGGCAGTGCCTGCAAGCGCGCGCGAAACGGTTGGCGGCGTCAGCGGACGCCGACACTGCGGCGGATCTGCATAAGCTCGTATTCGATCGCGCGCAAATCCGTCGACTTCTGCCCCTGGCGGTGGGGTACAAGATGGGGACACGAGGCTCTGATTCCGCCAATTTCTTTCAGTTGATGAATGACAAGTTTCGGCTCAAATATCCTGGCTATATGGAGGGCGGCGACGAAGCCAAAGCGTGTGCGGCAGGCTCGTTTCATGACGCCTGCCAGTCTGCGCAAGCGAAAGTCCGCATGTTTAAGGCAGCGCTTGGCGTCTTTGCCAGCAATCCCTGGGGGGCTCGCGGCTGGTCAATGGGACGGCAGCGCTTGTTTGACTTCATTTATTCACCCATTGGATTTTGGGGTGGGGTCGTCTTGGCATTGGTGATTGGCTTCAATGCGGTCGCGAGTGCACCTGAAAGTGTGCGCAAGCTTGAAATTGCCTTTGCCTGGTCAAAGCCAACAGCGCCCACGCCTTCGCCGTCCTCCCAGCCCTAGCGGCGACGTGCCGATTGGGCTGGGGGAAGTCGCATTGCTATGCTGCTGCGCGGTCTGGGGTCGGAAGCGCCATAAAGCGCGTCGGCGCGTTGCCGCCGCGGGCGAGACTGAAGCCGGGGCGGATGTCGCCGGTGGCTGAAAAGCCCAGCTTCTCCAGCATCCGTCCGCTGGCGGGGTTATCGGCAAAATGGCAGGCATGAATCGGCGCCATCCGCCGCTCGCGCATGAATGTCAGCAAAGCGCTCATCGCCTCGGTGGCGTAGCCGCGCCCCCAATAAGGTCGCCCGATCCAATATCCGATCTCCCAGCCTCCCTGGTCGCCGCAGGACCTCAGAAAAGCGCCGACCGCGCCGATCAGTCCCTCGCCGGGCCGCTCGATCGCGAAGTTCTGCTCAACCCCCAAGGGTGCGCGGGCGAGGCGCAGCAGGATCCAGCCCTCCGCCGCGATGGGGGGATTGGGGCAGGGGATGCCGCGGGTCATTCGCGCTACGCCGGGATCAGAACTGAGCGCCGAAAACCGTGGGGCGTCCGCCAGCGCCAGAGGCCGCAGGATCAGGCGTTCCGTTTTCAGTGTGGTCATGACCGCTCCTCCCGTCTGGCTGGCGGCAGTTCCATCAGCCGTGCGGCGACATCGTGGCCACAGCGCACATAGGGCCGAGCTTTTACCATTAAAGCCGCATCAGCCTTTGAATGGTGGCTGCGGGGCGCAAGGGCGACGCCGCGATCCCAAGCGTTGTGACGCGGTGCGCAAAAGCGGGTGTCGCGGGTGTGTTGGGCGGCGTCGATCGGCATGGGGTGCTCCCTCGCTGCCTCGCGGGGGAATGGGGCCGCCCCAAAGTCACGCGGGGGGGCCGGCGACCCGGCTCCCCCGCGAGGAACATGGACTGGTGAAGTCCGGATCGCCTGATTGTGGGGCGATCCGGAGAAACCCTCGAACCGCTATTCGGCCGCTACCGCCGCCGGAATGATCGAGACATAGCAACGATCATCGCGCTTGAACTGGAACGCGACTTTCCCATCGGCCAGCGCGAAGAGGGTATGGTCGCGGCCCACGCCGACATTCGCGCCAGCATGGAACTTGGTCCCGCGCTGCCGAACGAGGATATTGCCGGCCAGGACTTCCTGACCGCCGAAGCGTTTTACACCGAGGCGTTGGCCTGGGCTGTCGCGACCGTTGCGGGAGCTGCCGCCTGCTTTCTTGTGCGCCATGACTATATCGTCCTGATCGGGTTAAGCATTGATCGCGGTGATTCTCACCACGCTTTCATGTTGGCGGTGGCCGCGCTTGCGGCGGTAGGTGTTGCGGCGCTTCTTTTTGAAGACCTTCACCTTGTCGCCTTTGCGCTGGTCAACGATCGTGGCGGTGACTCTGGCGCCAGTGACAGTCGGCGCGCCGACCTTCACCATCTCGCCTTCACTCACCAGGAGAACGTCGTCGAACGTCACCGCAGCGCCCGCCTCGCCCGCCAATTTTTCTACGACGATCACGTCGTCGGCTGCGACGCGGTACTGTTTTCCGCCGGTCTTGATCACCGCAAACATGCCAGAATCCACTTTCACCCAGAAACTACGTTCACCAAACTACGTTCACCAAACTACGTTCACCAAACCACGTGCACCAAACCACGTTCACCCATAATCCACGCCGATCTGGGCCATGCAGACCACAATAGATCCATGCGCGCCCAGGACACGCCCGGCGCGGGAGCCGGGGGAGATGACACACCGGGCCGCACGCGTCAAGACCAAGGACCCCGCGGCGGCGGTTTCGCATCGGGGGCCCGCCATGGCGATGTCTGCCCCACCGGCCCGCCGCTGATCTGGCCGCGCTCTGCAGTCCAATCCCGTCCAGCGGCGTAGCGGACCAGCGCCTCGATCCGCTTTGCGATCGGGGGATGGGTCGCGAACAGATCGCCAAAGGCGTGGCGGGGATTGTCGAAAAACATTTCGCGCAACTCGGCGGGGGCCTCGAGCGCTTGGTCGGCGCCGCCGATTTTGCGCAGGGCGCTGATCATGGCGTCGGGGTCTTTGGTCAGGTCCACCGCGCCCGCATCGGCGAGGTATTCGCGCCGCCGTGACAAGGCGAAACGGATCACCACAGCAAGGCCGTACGACACCGCGATGATCACAAACGCTGCGAGGATCGCCGCCAGCGCTGCCGCACCGGCGTCATCGCGCGAGCTTGAACGGCTGGAGCCGCCACTGATCCGCACATGGCGGAGGCTCCGCGCCAAACCTTCGCCGATGAACGAGAAGATGCCGACAAACACCACCGCGATCACCAGCAGGCGCACATCTTGATTGCGAATGTGGGTGAGTTCATGGGCCAGCACGGCTTCAAGCTCGGCCTCATTCAAGGTGTGCATCAGGCCGCGCGTTACGGTGACGGCGTAGGTCGATTGCGTCAGGCCCGAAGCATAGGCGTTGAGCGCTTGTGTTTCGATGATCTTCAGCTTGGGCATCGGAATGCCGCGGCTGATGCACAGATTTTCCAGCAGATTATGGAGCGCCGGCTCTTCCTGGCGTGTTACCGAGCGGGCGCCTGTCGCGGCGTCGATCACGGCGCCATGGCTAACAAACGCGATCGCGAACCACACGCCGGCGGCGATGAATGCGAACGGCCATGCTGTCGTCATCGCGCGCGCGGCATCGGCAAACGGATCGGCAAGGCTTGCGTCCGCGGCCATGGTCATGCCCGACCACAACAGCATCACGCCATAGGTCATCAACAGCAGCAGAACGGGAAATCCCGCCAACAGCAGCAAAGACTTGAACGCGTTATTCCAGATATGGGTTTGCAGGCCGTAGGCGCGCATCGCGCAGACGCCAGCCGCCGCTTATGGGAACTTCACCTGCGGTGGAGCATCCATCGCATCGCGCTTTTCCTCGCCGACATCAAAGAACTGCTCGCCCAAGAAGCCCAATGGCCCGGCGAACAACACCGCGGGGAATTGCTGAATTGCGGTATTGTATTCTTGCACGGCATTGTTGAAGAACCGGCGCGACGCGGCGATCTTGTTTTCAACATCGCCCAATTCGGCCTGCAATTGTTGGAAATTCGTATTGGCTTTCAGATCCGGATAGGCCTCAGACAGCGCGATCAGTTTACCCAGCGCCGCGCCAAGGGCGCCTTCGGCTTGCGCTTGTGCCGCACTCCCGCCGCCCGCACTCATGGCAGAATTGCGGGCCTTGATCACCGCATCCAGGGTGCCTTGTTCATGAGCGGCATAGCCTTTCACGGTTTCCACCAGATTGGGGATCAGGTCGTGGCGTTGTTTCAGCTGAACATCCACATCAGCGAACGCCTGCTTGGTGCGTTGGCGCAGGGCCACCAGCTGGTTGTAGATGCCAATGATGATCAGCACCACGACGACGATGACGCCAAGGATCACGAGAACGGGAATCATGCAGGCCCCCTCTGATTGGGCGGAGGTTTTTTAGCCGCTGATGGCGGTGGCGTCCACGGGGTTGCGCTTTGCCGGGCGCGCCTGCCGGCTGGAGAAGCGCCCATCATCCTCAGTGCGGCCCCATCGATCAAAGCAGGAAAGATCGACGCAGGCTTTTGGCGCTGCCCAAGGTTGGCGACCCGTTGGACGCCGGTCGATCGAAAGCCAAACCCGCCGGATCGGAATTTGGCCATCCTGCTCTCATCGGATCAGAATGCCCGTGCGACCTTATGCCCGTGCAACCTTGTGATTGCGCGGTCATCAAGCCAAGCTGGCGCGGGCTCACCGCGCTTTGCCGCGCGACAATCCCATAATCATGCATCTCAATACCAAGCGTATGGGCCGCCGCCGCGCTCGCGCGCAGGATCGAGACATCCGCCGCCGAAGGTTTTGGATCGCCGCTGGGGTGATTGGGCCCGACGATCAAGCTGGCCGCACCATGGTGCAAGGCCCGGCGCCGTCCATGTCCGCGATCCGTTGGGCGTCGGCGCCCAAAACATCGCCAAGCGATCGAGAGCGCGCCAAAAGCGCTTTTGCCAAGGGCTTGTGTCGCGCCGCGGCATCACGCGAAACAGCACCAGTTCAAGCCATTCGTCGTCGGACAGCGCCTGCGCGCCGCCGCCATCCAAGCGCGCGCAGGCGGGCGCGATCATCGTGGACATGAGGTTTGGTTTCACCGCCAAGGGGGTGGCCAAACAAGGGGACGGGGAAGGCCTCGGCTGTGCCGCGTGCAGGCTGTTCCCGCGCCATCGCCTTTAATCCGCCGCGACAACAAGGCGGTGCGGTTGGTCGATCCCGGCCGGCGACGTGGTGAAGATTTGTGCGCCCGTTTCTGTCACGCCGATGCTGTGTTCATATTGCGCCGATAGGGTTTTGTCTTTGGTGACGGCGGTCCAGCCATCTTTCAGCACCTTGACATGGAAGCCGCCAAGATTGGCCATCGGTTCAATCGTGAACAGCATGCCGGCGCGTAATTCCTGTCCTTCGCCGCGTTTGCCAAAGTGCAAGATATTGGGCGCGTCGTGGAACACTTGGCCAAGCCCATGGCCGCAGAAATCACGCACCACCGAGCAGCGATCCGCTTCAATCTCGCGCTGGATGGCGTAGCCGATATCACCCAATCGTGCGCCGGGCTTCACCGTCGCGATCCCCGCCATCAGGCCGCGATAGGTGGCGTCCATCAGGCGTAGGGCTCTGCGTTTGATGGGGCCAACCGCATACATCCGGCTGGTGTCGCCATGCCAGCCATGGAGCGCCACCGTCACATCGATATTGACAATATCGCCGGGGCGCAGCTGGCGCGGGCCTGGAATGCCGTGGCACACGACATGATTGATCGATGTGCACAGGGAGTGTCGATAGCCGCGGTAGAAGATCGTTGCGGGCGCGCCGCCGTGATCAAAGACGAATTGTCGCGCCAAATCGTCGAGGCGCGCCGTCGTTACGCCTTCTTTGACCTCCGCCACCAGCATATCCAGGCAAGAGGCCGCCAATTGGCCGGCCGCCTGCATCCCGGCAAAAGCGTCCGGGCCGTGAAGCTTGATGTGTCCGTTCTTGGTTTGCGGCGCCATGTCCGCGGCCACATAGCCCATTGGTGTTTCCTAAAGACCAAAGATGGATGCACGAGCCTGGGGCTGGCTTAAAACGGCATTTTGAAGCCGGGCAGCATGCCCATGCCGCCGGACAGCGATTTGAACTCTTCGTTTTGGGCGTCTTCGATCTTGCGGCGTGCATCTTCAAATGCGGCCTTGATCAGGTCCTCAACGATTTCGGCTTCATCGGGGACCATCAAGGATGTGTCGATTGTCACCGCCAGCATCTGGTGTTTGCCCGATAAGCGCACTTTAACAAGGCCGCCTCCGGCGGCGCCGTCGACTTCCAGGATCTCCATTTTCTTCTGCGCTTCGGCGAGCTTGGCCTGCATCGCCTGCGCCTGACGCATGATCTGGCCGAGGTCTTTCATGCTCCTGATCCTTCGCGTTTGGCCGTAGCGGTCGGGTTGGACCCATTGGCCCCTCTAAATGGGGTGACAGCGCCCGTCTCGCCATCGCCAATATCAATCCGGACTGGCTTTTTCACCGAGACAATTTCGGCGCCAGGAAAAGCCGCCAGCGCCGCCGCGACAAGGGGGTGGGCGGCGGCGGCGCGGGCAGCCTCGGTCTGCTCGCGCAGGCGGCGTTCGGCAAGGCTTTCGACGCCCGGCAGGGCGGCCGCCTCCGCCGAAACATCCCATTCCTCGCCAGTGAAGCGCTCAAGCGCGGCTTGCAGCCGGCGAACCAGGTCGTCCGGTGCGCCGGGCTGCGGGGCGATGACGATGCGGCCATTGGAGACATCCACCGGCTTGGCGAACCGCTCCAAGGCCACCTGCAAATCCAGCTGCTTGGCGGCGCCGAGAAAGCTGACGATGTCGACAAAGGTTTCCAGTTTCGGGCTCGCCGCCGGCCCGGCCATGGGGCCACCAACAGGGCCAGTGGAAGGGCCAGTGGAAGGGCCGCCCGCCGGCGCCGCGAGCGATCCGGAGGC
>JBIKVO010000162.1:0-6868 GCA_044356795.1 Caulobacterales bacterium | reverse complement strand
GGCATGAACCCCCATGATCAGCAGCGTCACGATGGGGGGAAGGATCGACGCAATCAGAATCGCCGGGCGTTGGTGCTGGTCGAGCGCGATATGCACCGCAAAAGCCATCGCCATCAGCATGCCAAAAGCGCGATAATCGGCCGGCGCCATAAACCACAGCGCCAGGGCAAGGCTTGCCCACAGCCCATGCAGCAGCAGTGAATACCCAGCGTGGACGGCCAGCGCGCCATGAGTGTGGGGCTTGAATTTGAACGCCGCCGTCGTGCCCTCGATCAGAGGCAGGATCGCCAACAGCATCGCCGAAGCTGCGATCGTCCACCAAAATGCCGGTGGCCCGATGGCGGCGAACGCTATGAGGCCGGTGAGCGTGGTGGCGGCAATATGGCCGCCGACATCTTTCGAGTGGGCGCGCTCTGCGTCGATCCAGGCGCGCTGCTGATCAATGCTGACCGGGCGATCGCACCATGCGCGCAGGGACTGCACCAGCCTCATATTTTTCTCCCCGCTGCGCATGCGGCCCATCTCTTCCGCCAGCCCAATAGGTAAGCGAGCGTTAACCACCGCCCTGCGCCAGCATCGCGGAGGCGAAGCGCCACAAACCCCATCATGCTAGCGCAACAGGACTAAGGAGTGATTGACTTCGGCGCTCAGAGTGGCTGCCGAAGTCTTCATACGGTGCTGGAGGCGGTCTTCAATCGCCGGCGAGGAAGGCGGGTTTGGGGCTGTCGCCGAAGCCTTCTTGGCCGCCCTCGCCGTCGTTGCGCGGGGTGCGCTCGCGGCGTTCGCCTCGTTCTGGACGCTCGGCTCGCTCTGGGCGCTCGGCGCGCTCTGGGCGCTCGGCGCGCTCTGGGCGCTCGGCCCGCTCTGGGCGCTCGGCCCGATCTGGGCGCTCGGCCCGTTCCAGCCGCTCTAGGCGTTCTGGCCGCTCGCCGCGCGCCTCAAGGCCTGGTTCGCCCTCGCCTCGCTCGCTGTCATTGCCGCGATAGGGGCCCCGGCGCCGGTTGCGCCGTCGACGGTTGAAATCATTGTCGCCACCACGATCGTTTTGCCGGTCGTGGCCGCGATCACCGCCGCGATCATTCTGGCGCTCATGCCCGCGCTCGCCGTGGCGTTCGCGGCCATAGCCTTGGCCGCCGACCTCTGGACCATCACCACCATCGCCACCGGCCTCAAACTCTCCGCCGCCATCAGACTCGCCATCCATCTCGCCATCCTCCTCCTCGGACTCTGGTTCGTAGGCAAAGCGCTGTTCAAACACGGGCGGCGGCGCCATCGGCTGCATCGCCCGGATGACGCGGAAATAATGCTCAGCGTGTTGGAGATAACTTTCAGCCATCACGCGGTCGCCCGAGGAATTCGCGTCCCGCGCCAGCTGCATATACTTTTCGTAGATATGGCTGGCCGAGCCGCGGACTTTCACATCCGGGCCGGTGCTTTCGAAATGGCGATTGGAATTAGTGTGGTGTCCGCCGGGTTTGCGACCACGGCCGCGCTGACGCTTCATCGAATCCTACCTGATCTCTACTATGCAGGCTGCAAGGGCAGGGTCTGCCCGGTTTTCTTCAAGTCTTCCGTGAGGTTTTGTTGTCCTCGAGGACTGTGTTTGGCGCCGCCACGGCGCAGGGCTGACTGTCCGTCCCCCCATAAATACTCCCTATGCCCTTAGTTCTTGGCCTATTGTTTTGGCCTATTGTTTTGGCCTATTGTTTTAGCCTGTTGTTTTAGCCTGTTGTTTTGGCCTGTTGTTTTGGCCTGTTGTTTTGGCCTGTTGTTTTGGCCTGTCGGTTTAGGCCTGCCGGTTTTAGGCCTGCCGGTTTTAGGCCTGCCGGTTTGGCGATGTTCCAGGGGCGGTAGTGCAGGTCTCCGCCGACCCTTGCTGTAACGTTGTCCTGGTTTGCTTTCCCTTATTGTCGCATGCGGTAGGCGTCGCGTTCGCGCGGTCGGTTGCTGGATTTCGCCGCGTTTTCTGACGATCAACCGGCGTCCACGCGATCGGAAAACGCGTTGGCCTTCCCCCTTCACTCCTTAGGATCAGCGCTCCACGCTTCACGTTCCACGCTCGACCCGATGCCGCCGGCCGCTTCCCTGCGCGACCAAAAAACCTGTTGGTTTGCCTTCATGGTGGTCGTTGCAGAGGACCCCACCCATCTGGCCCTCCCCATAACGCACCTTGCCAAGAGCGCCCTGCCAGCCCGGGTTTCGAGTGCTGATCGAGGCGTTTTGATCGCGAGGGCGATGGAAAGCCAGCTTTGCCGCTGCTTGCATCCATTCCTGACGAAGAAGAGCAATAACCCTGATCGCCAGCTTTATCTCACTCGGCTTCTTCGTTTAGCCCGGTTCTGGCCGCAGGCCAAGAGGAAAACAGGGTCAATGACAGATGGATTCGGGGCGAAGGGATTGAGCAATGGATTCCGGGCCGGAGAGGCGGTCAAGCCAGCCTTCGCCCAACCAGCGCCCGCCCGATGCCAGACAGGTCAGGCCGGATTTCCTGGACTAGCAGGTCCTCCGCCGCCATCAGCGCCGAAACCGCGGGCCCCTGTCCCATCCCGATCTCCAGCACGAAGGCGGCCCCCGGTTTCAGCGCGGCCTTGATCTGCGGGGCCAGTTGTCGATACGCGGCCAGCCCATCCGGCCCGCCATCGAGCGCCAGACGCGGCTCGTGATCGCGCACTTCCGGCTCCAGCCTGTCTATCTCGGCGGATGCAACATAAGGTGGATTGGCGACCACCAGATCAAAATCGCCCCGCTGCAAAGTCGGGCTGAGGCCGCTTGACCAGTCTTCCCGCACCAGCGTGACGCGCCCGCCAAGGCCCAGGCGATCGGCGTTGCCCTGGGCGATCGCCAACGCCGTTTCACTCAGATCAACCCCGACCCCCACCGCGTCCGCCCGCTCGCTGATCAGCGCGAGCAGGATCGCGCCGGATCCGACGCCCAGATCCAAAATCCGCGGCGCCGCAACGCCCTCAAGGCGCTTCAACGCCGCTTCGACCACGCTTTCGGTGTCGTGGCGCGGGTTCAGCACGCCGGGGCGGACAACGAGATCGATTTTCCAAAATCCAAGCCGGCCCAGAATATAGCCCAACGGCTCGCGGGCTGCGCGCCGGGCGATCAGGCCGTCGAGATGTGCCCGCACATCCGGCGCCAAAACGCGATGCGGGTCAGTCAGGATGTCGAGGCGGCGCACATTTGCCGCCGCCTCCAACAGCGCGCGGGCGTCATTCACGGGGTTCGGCGCGCCAGCGGCCTTCAGCGCATCACGCGCGGATTGCCAGGCTGTCAGCAGGGTTTCGGCCATGGGCGCTGACATAGGCTCACGGCCGGGCGCGAACAAGATTGGGCCACACACTCACAAAAAATGACCGCGATGATCGCGGGTTGCTGCGCGACCGCGGAGCGAGAGTCTGATGATACCGCACGCGCGCGTCTGGCTGCGGCGGCGCGCGTCAGGCCGCTTGCCAAGGCGAAGCTTTGGCTGCGCACCCTTGCTTTTCCGCCTTGGCCATCCGCATGTCCCCGCGTTGAATTTTTTTGCGTGAGTGGCCTAGCGAAACACCACCCGCGGCGCGGTGGACAGGGCGCGCACCACCGACTCGCCGAAATAGGCCACCAGGTCCCGGCGGGTTTGATCCGGTGTGCTGTTCTGCGGCGCCCAGATCCGGTCCCGCTTGGAATAGCTGTCGCGGAAATAGAGCACCCATTGTTCGATCTCGGCGTCTGATGCCCGCGAAAGATCAATGACGCCCGCAGCGCGATCATCGGTGCGCACCACCGCCAGGAACGGGCCTTCACCGCTGAGGTTCAAAGCGCGCATCACCGCGCCTGCGCGGGCGAAGTGATACGTGCTCAAGCGCGTTGGGCAGCCTTCATTGCGCACATTGACCCCCAGCAGGTTGCCGCGCACAAACCAATAGACCGGGCGCAGCACCTGCACGACGCCGTCCACGCGGCGCGCGCCCACCGCGATTTCGTCAGTCGTAGCGGTGGTCAGGTTGCGGTACAGCGCGTCGCACAGCACCTGATTGCGCCGCGTCTGCCTGGCCGCGGTGGTCAGCAGCACCATCGCCGCGCCGCCATTTTGGGCGCGCCGATCCATGTTGGGCAGCAGGTCGGTCATCGCGGCGGTGACGACCGTGCGTTGGCTTTGGCCGGGCCGTGATACGCTCGGGCCGGGGCCAGGCCCCGGCGCAGTTGGCGGCGCCGCAGACCCGGGCGCCGATTGCGGGGCTTCTTCCTTTTCCAGGCTGTAGGTGCGCGTCTTCACTTCGCCTTCGGGCCGCGGTAGCGGCAGAGGCGACGGCGGCGGCGGCGGCGCCGGGGCGTTCAGGATGATCTGCGGCCCTTCGCCGACAATATCGGGGGGCTCAGGGCGCGTCGGCTGTACGACCGCCGACGGCGGATCGCTGTCGGGCGGATTGACGATTACGCCCCGATCAATCCCGTTGGGGGACTTCTTCTGCGCCTTCGAAATGCTGGTCCGCAGCAATTCGCGGCGCCGATCGCGCGCGGCGTTGAAGTTCGGGCTGTCGGGATAATCGCGCATGAAGGCCTCATACGCTTCGATCGTGTCGCGCTGGCGGGCGATTTCCCAAGCGCGGGGCTCCGGCGTGCCGGCCGGCCACAGCAGCGCGATTTTCGGCGCGGTCGCGATCACCTTCGGGTCAATCTGTGTTTTGATTTGCGGTTGGATTTGCGTCGGCGTTTGCGCCTTGGCCGGTTCAGCGATGTGCGGCAGCTGGGCCGCCGCCAAAGCGGTCAAAGCGGCGCCGATCGCCAACATCACGATCCGTTTCAACATCACTACCCCCCAAAAGAGCTGCACCAAGAAGAGCTATAAAAGCGACTATCACGCAAGCTGTCGGGCTCAGTCTCGCTGCATTAATTGACCAAGAATGCGGCGCCGGCGTGAAGCACCGCAACTTTCTCTAAGAGCGTCCGCCTGAACCTTTCACATCAGCGACCGTGCGTCCGATCGCCAGAAACCGATCCCGACGGTGCGCGCGCAGCGCCTCTGAGTCCAGCCCCGCCAGCGCATCAAGGGCTTTCGCAATGGCGGCCCCCACACTGGCGATGGCTTTTTCCGGCTGGCGATGGGCGCCGCCCAGCGGCTCCGCCACGATGTCGTCCACAAGCTTGTTCTTCAGGCAGTCCTGGGCGGTGATCTTCATCGCCGCCGCCGCGTCTTTGGCGCGCGCCGCGTCGCGCCACAGGATCGAGGCCGCGCCCTCCGGACTGATCGCCGAATAAATCGCGTGTTCCATCATCAGCACGGTGTTGGCGCTGGCCAAAGCCACCGCCCCGCCAGAGCCGCCTTCCCCCACCACCACGCTCACCATCGGCACGCCCAGCGTCAGGCAGCGTTCGGTGGCCCGGGCGATCGCCTCGGCCTGGCCGCGCTCTTCCGCGCCCAGGCCCGGATAGGCGCCGGCGGTGTCCACCAGCGCGATCACGGGCAGGGCGAACTTGTCGGCCAAGTCCATCAGCCGCACGGCCTTGCGATAGCCCTCCGGGCGCGCCATGCCGAAATTGTGCTTCAGCCGGTCTTGGGTGGTCTTGCCCTTTTCGTGGCCCATGATCACGCAGGGCCGGCCCAGGAACTGGCCCGTGCCGCCACGGATCGCGGGGTCTTCGGCGAATTTCCGATCGCCGGCCAGCTCGACATAATCCGTGACCAGCGCCCCCAGATAATCGGAGAAATGCGGCCGATCTGGATGCCGCGCGACCATGGTTTTCTGCCAGGGATCAAGCTTGGCGTAGATTTCTTCCAGTTGTTTCGTGGATTTCTGCTTCAGCCGCGTCAGCTCCACCCCCATGGCGTCCGCGCCGGAGCTTTCGGCCAGCGCCGACAGCTCTTCAATCTTGCTTTCGATCTCGGCGATCGGCTTTTCAAAGTCGAGATAGGTTTGGGGCATGGGGCAAAGGACGTTCGGCCATGGCGGCGCCCGCATGAGGGGCGCTGCGCGATCAATTGGACCCCCGTCTTACCCCCCTCAGCCAAAGATGAACAGGGGGCGGGAGGCGCCTCTTCCAGGGACCAAGCATCGGTTGGATCGGCCCCTCGCTTGCGCTATGGCAGTTCCATGGTTCAGATCGTGACTATCCCGGGCGTCCTTACGGGCCGTCCCATGATTGAGGGCACACGCATCACCGTGGCTGAAGTGCTGGAAATGTTTGCCGCTGGTATGACGGAGGCTGACATTTTGGAGGCCTTTCCGAAGCTATCTGCCGAGGGTATCCGCGCCGCGTTGGCGTATGCCGCCGCCAATTTTGACCACCCGGTCGTGACTGCTTGAACTGTCTGGTCGATTCCAATCTGCCGCCCGCCTTGGCGGCCTGGTTGCGCCAAGACGGCCATGAAGCCGACCATGTCGATGATGCGTTGCCGCTCTGCGCCCGATGGCGCGATATGGGATTGGGCGCAGACGCGCGGTGCGATCATCATCACAAAAGACAGTGACTTCAGCGACCGCGCACGCCGCAAAGGCGGCGTTCCGGTGATCTGGGTGCGCAGCGGCAATCTGAGGCTGCCGGTGTTTTTGAGCTCGTTCGCAAAGCGATGGGAGGCCGCGCTGGCGTTATCCAAGGGCGGTGATCGCGTGGTGGAAATGCGGTAGGCGGCAAAAAATCTTCTCTTTGGGGGGCTTCGCCCCCCAAGCCCCCAAGCTAAGTACGGCTTCGCCGAAGGCATCGCATTCGCGATGCCGTAAAGGGCTAAAGCAGCAGGGGGTAAGCTTTAGGCCCGAAAGGGCCTAAAGCGTTCGCGGTAGGGACGGCCATTGCTGGCCGCCCCCCGCACAGATCCGTGCTGGCGCAATTCACGCACACGGCTCCTACCTCGAGTGTTTGACGGCGAAGCGAAGCTCCGGCCAGG
>JBIKVO010000161.1:0-6876 GCA_044356795.1 Caulobacterales bacterium | reverse complement strand
TGCGCCTGATGGCGCCAGCCCAAAAACCTGCGCCGAAGGCGCGGCGGCACAAGCGACTGGAGCGCGGGCGCGCCCTCTTCGAAGAGAGCGATGGGGGCTGAAGCGGGTGGTGCAGGCGATGGCCCGTGCGAGCGTGCGGGTGCTCCAGAAGCCGGCGTTTCGTGTCTTTGCGGGATTGCCGCCGCTGAAGGATGACGCAGCCAGGACGGCGCCCGCCATCACGCCGACGCCCCCGACAGCCCCTGACTTTCACCCCTGCCAATGGCTTCGGAACGCGGCCGCAAACGCTGCCATCTCACCCTGCGCGATCGCCGCGCGCAGGCGGGACATGAGGTGCTGATAATAGGCCAGATTGTGCCAACTCAGCAGCACCTGCGCCAACAATTCCTCAGACTTCACGAGGTGATGCAGATAGGCTTTGCAGAAGTCGCGGCTGGCCGGGCAATCAATCTCCGGCGCCAGCGGCGTCTGATCATCGCGGAAGCGGGCGTTTTTCAAATTGATCGGGCCCGCATCGCTCCACGCCTGGCCATGCCGGCCCGAACGCGTGGGCAGCACACAGTCAAACATGTCGATGCCGCGGGCGACCGCTTCGACAAGGTCAATCGGTTTGCCCACCCCCATCAGATAGCGCGGCCGATGGTGCGGCAGATGCGCAACCGTGATGTCGAGCGTGGCGAGCATCGCCTCGTGCGGTTCACCCACCGCAAGTCCGCCCACCGCATATCCGTCAAAGCCTTCCGCCACGAGGGCTTGCGCAGACTGGATGCGCAAGCCTTCATCCGTTCCGCCCTGGACGATGGCGAAAAGGTTTTGCGCGGCGCGATCGCCGAACGCGGTTTTGCAGCGCTTCGCCCAGCGCAGGGAGAGTTCCATCGCCTTGGCCACCAAGTCGCGCGGGGCCGGCAAAGCGGGGCACTCGTCCAGCTGCATCACAATGTCTGAGCCCAACAGATCGGCCTGAATTTCGATTGCGCGTTCCGGCGACACATGATGCTTGGCGCCGTCAATATGGCTTTGAAACGTCACACCCTGTTCATCCAGCGTGCGCAGCTTCGCAAGCGACATCACCTGAAAGCCGCCGCTGTCGGTGAGAATCGGCCGATCCCAGCGCATGAAACGATGCAGCCCGCCAAGGTCGCGCACCAAGTCGCCGCCGGGACGCAACATCAGATGATAGGTGTTGCCAAGCAGGATATCGGCGCCGGTCGCGCGCACCTGATCGGGCAGCAGCCCTTTGACGGTGGCGGCGGTGCCCACCGGCATGAAAGCAGGCGTCCGGATATCGCCGCGCGGTGTGTGCAAAACGCCGGTGCGCGCAGCACCATCAACCGCATCAAGAGTGAAGGAAAACTCAGTCATAAGCGCGCCACAAGAGGCTCGCATCGCCATAGGAATAGAAGCGATATCCGCTTGAGATCGCCTGTCTGTACGCCTGCTGCATCATGTGTGTTCCTGCAAACGCGCACACCAGCATGAACAATGTGGATTTCGGCAAATGGAAATTCGTCCACAGCCCATCGCACACCTGGAAGCGAAAACCCGGCGTGATGAAGATATCGGTTTCGCCCGCGACGGCCTGCACCGCGCCGGTATCATCGACCGCGCTTTCCAGCGTGCGCAAAGCCGTGGTGCCGATTGCGATCACGCGCCGGCCTTCGCGCTTTGCGGCATTGATCTTGGCCGCGACCGCCACACTCACATGGCGCCATTCGCTGTGCATGACATGCGCGCTTGGATCATCGGTTTTCACCGGCAAAAATGTACCAGCGCCCACATGCAGCGTGACAAAAGCGCGTTCCACGCCTGCTGTATCGAGGGCCGCCACCAAAGCATCGGTAAAGTGCAAGCCCGCCGTCGGCGCCGCGACCGAACCATCTTTCCGTGCAAAGATGGTTTGGTAGTCGTCTTCATCCGCCGCATCAGGCGCGCGGCGATCCGCGATATAGGGCGGCAGCGGCGCATGACCGGCTGCGGCGATCGCTGCATCCAGGCCAGCGCCGTCCAGCGTAAACCGCAGCAGCAGATCCCCGCCCTCGCCCTTCTCGACGACGATCGCCTCCAGCCCATCGCCAAAGACGATGCGATCGTCCGGTTTCAGTCTTTTCCCCGGGCGCGCAAACGCGCGCCAGCACCGATCATCAACGCGCTTGTGCAGATTGGCCTGCACCGCAACATCCTGGCCGCCGGGGTCACGCGCGGGGCGCACGCCATCAAGTGCTGCGTGGATGACGCGGGTGTCGTTGAAGACCATCAGATCGCCGGCGCGCAGCAGGCGCGGCAGATCACGCACGCCGTGATCGGTGATGGCGTCAGCCCTCACCTGCATCAGCCGCGCGCTGTCGCGTGGACGCGCGGGGCGCAGCGCGATGCGATCCTCCGGGAGGGTGAAGTCAAACGCGTCGAGGGTCATGGCTGGGGATTAGCGGGCGCGGGCGGTGAAGGAAATCCCCCGTCCCGCGCGGCGGCGAAGCCGCCGGACGCCCGCGTCACGCGCGAAGCCGCCGGAGAGGGCGGGCATGCAGCCGGTCCATTCGCCGCACCCCCAGTCTTGCCGCGCTCGACAGCCTGCTCGGTTTTGCCCTGCCTTTTCCGCACCACTTGCTGCCCCGCAGCGATTGCTGGCCGTTCCGAGGCCCGCGCCGGGAGAGCGGGGCGCCATGCCTGTGCGGGTCAAGCGGCCCGCATTTTCACGATCTTGCCGGGGTTGCGCGGCGGTTCGCCCTTGGGCAGCGCATCCACCAATTCCATGCCCGACGTCACCTCGCCCCACACCGTGTATTGGTTGTCGAGATACGACACCTCATCCAAGCAGATGAAGAACTGGCAACTCGCGCTGTCGGGGTGGGAGGCGCGCGCCATCGACAAGGCGCCGCGGACATGCTTGCCGCTGTTGAATTCAGCCTTCAGGCGCTTGTCGCTGTCGCCGGTGCCGTCGCCGCGCGGGCAGCCGCCCTGCGCCACAAACCCATCGATCACACGGTGAAAAGTTAGGCCGTCATAGAAACCCGAATTGGCCAGCTCCGCCACGCGCGACACATGGCCGGGGGCCAGATCAGGCCGCAGCCTGATCGTCACGTCGCCGGCTTCGAGCGTCATCGTCAGGGTATGATAGGAATCAGCTGCCGCCACCAGGGTCTCTCCGTCTGCTGCTGGGCCTCGTCTCGCGGGATCCGGGCGGGAAAGTCAATATCGCAGACAGAAAAGTCCGCCCCACGTTCGCGGCGCTTCTGCTCCACCAGGCGACGGAAATCGGCGCTGTCGGTGCGGATCACATAGATCGGCGGGCGCTCCATCGGCGCGAGGTCGGCGGCGACCCGCACGCGGACCATGCGGTCAGGCGCGGGCGGCGGTTCGCCCACCGCGAGAGCGCGGATCGCTTCCAGGCCATACACCACCCGGCCCCAGGCAGTGTAGCGGCGGTCGAGCGTTTCGTAGGGCTGACGGGTGATGAAGAATTGGCTGTTGGCGCTGTTGACCTGATCAACCCCGTCGATCACACCGGCCCGCGCCATCGAGACGGCGCCGGCGCAGTGGGTGACATAAGCGCGGGCCTTGCCGTCGGGCGTGGATTCCATGATCGCGCTGGGCTGGGTGACAATCGGCAGCGTCTTGTAGAAGCCAGAGCGCATTCCGCCTTGGCGGGCGGCCTCGACGAACGGCATCTCCGGGCCGCGGCGGAATTCAAACTCGGCCATCAGGTCCGGCGCACCGGGGGCGGCGCCCCGGCCATTGTTTTCTGGATCGCCGGTTTGGGCCATGAAGCCGTCAATGACGCGGAAGAAGCTCAACCCGTCATACAGGCCAGAGCGCGCGAGCGCGCGAATCCGCGTGACATGGGCGGGCGCGATCTCGGGAAACATCTCGATGATCACCTGGCCCTTGCTGGTTTCGATCAGCAAGGTGTTGGCGGGATCAAGCTGGCGCCATTTGGTGGGGTCGGGCGCGCGCTCCGCCGCCAGGGCCGGCAGCGCCAGACAGACAGCGATCGCCGCCGCCATCAAACCCGTGTGCAGCCGCTTCATTTCGCCACTCCGAATTTGGCGATCAGGCGCCGCTCCACCGCCGGCGACACGAACGCAGTCACCGAACCGCGCAGGCGCGCGATTTCCTTCACCAGCCGCGAGGCAATCGCCTGACGATTGGGATCGGCCATCAGAAACACGGTTTCAATCTCGGCATTCAGCTTCTGATTCATCGCCACCATCTGGAATTCATACTCAAAGTCCGACACCGCCCGCAGCCCGCGGACAATGACATGGGCCCCAACCTCCTCCGCGAAGGACATCAGCAATGTGTCAAAAGGACGGACACAGATGTCGACCTCCTTGGCGAAGGGGCGCGTTTCCTGCTCGACCATAGACACCCGTTCTTCGAGGGAAAAAAGCGGGCCCTTGTCGCGATTGATCGCCACCCCAATCACCAGCTTGTCCACCAGCTTGGCGGCGCGCGCGATGATGTCGATATGGCCCAATGTGGGCGGATCGAATGTGCCGGGATAAAGCCCGACACGCAGGCGCGGCGTGGCTTTGGACGATGGCTTGGCTGGCGCTTTGGTCGCCTGGCTCATTCCCCCGCCTCCCCGCTCGCCTCACCATTGGCGTCGTCCGGGGCCTCGCCATTGGCGTCGCCGCCCTCATCAAGGCGTTCGGCCGCGACAACGCTTTCCCCCTCGCCGACGCGGATCAAAGTGACGCCCTGCGTCGCCCGGCCCGCGATGCGAATGCCCTCAATCGGCATGCGGATCAATTGCCCGCGATCGGTGACCAGCAACAGCTCCTCGCCCTCATGCACCGGGAACGAGGCCACCAGGCGCGCCTCCTTGGAAGCCATGCGATGCGCGATCAGGCCTTTGCCGCCGCGGCCGGTGACGCGATATTCATAGCTCGACGCGCGCTTGCCGAGCCCGTCCGATGTGACGGTGAGGATGAATTGTTCGCGCGCGCCAAGGGCTGCAATCCGCTCCAGGCTCAGGGGCGCCTCACCAGCCTCGCCATCCTCGTCGCCGCCGGGGCCCTCCACCTCGACGGTGTCCTCGCCCGCCGCCCGCCGCATTGCGGCGGAGTGCTTGAGATAGGCCCGCGCCTCCGCCGGTTCGACATCGATATGGCTGAGCACCGTCATGCCGATCACCGCATCACCGTCCTTCAGATCAATCCCGCGCACGCCTGTCGATGTGCGCCCCGCAAACACCCGCACATCCCCCACCTCAAAGCGGATGCACATCGCGTTGGCGGTGGTCAGCAGAATATCATCGGCTTCGCTGCAGAATTGCACATCGACGATCTCATCGCCTTCATCGGGTTTCATCGCGATTTTGCCGGCGCGATTGACAGTGACGAAGTCGGACAATTTGTTCCGCCGCACCCCGCCAGAGCGGGTCGCAAACATCACATCGAGCGTCGCCCAATCGCTTTCATCCTCCGGCAACGCCATGACCGACGTGATCCGTTCGCCCGCTTCCAGCGGCAGCATATTGATCAGGGCGCGGCCCTTCGAGCGCGGATCGCCCAGCGGCAGACGCCACACCTTTTCTTTATAGACCATGCCCGCCGACGAGAAGAACAGGATCGGCGTATGCGTGGACGCAACAAACAAGCGGGTGACGAAATCCTCGTCCTTCGTTTGCATGCCCGACTTGCCTTTACCGCCGCGGCGCTGCGCACGATAGGCCGACAGCGCGGTGCGCTTCACATAGCCGCCGTGCGTCACGGTGACGACCATATCCTCCCGCGGGATCAGCGCCTCATCATCGATATCGCCGTCGCTTTCGGAAAATGCGGTGCGCCGGGCCTGGCCAAATTCAGCCCTGACCTCAGCCATCTCGGTTTTGACGATATCCAAAATGCGCTGCCGCGATCCCAAAATCTCCAGCAGCTCGCGGATTTGGTCCGCGATGCTTTCGGCTGCCTTTTGGATGTCGTCGCGGCCAAGACCGGTCAGGCGCTGCAGCCGCAGTTCAAGGATCGCCCGCGCCTGATCTTCCGACAGCCGGATTTTGCCGCCATCGATAATCTGCGTGCGCGGATCTGCAATCAACGCGATCAGGGGCAGCATATCAAGCGCTGGCCAATCGCGCGAGACCAAGGCTTCGCGTGCGGTATCGGGATCGGGGCTTTCGCGGATCAGGCGGATCACGTCGTCGATATTGGCCACCGCAATCGCAAGGCCAACCGTTTCATGCCCTTTCTTCCGGGCCTGCGCGAGGCGATGCTTGGTACGCCGCGTGACGACCTGCTCCCGGAACCCCAAAAACGCCTGCAGCATCACCCGGATGCCCATCTGCTCGGGCCGACCGTTGTTCAGCGCCAACATGTTCACGCCGAACGAGGATTGCAGCGCGGTGAAGCGGTACAATTGATTGACCACCACATCGAGAACGGCGTCGCGCTTCAATTCGATCACGATGCGAATGCCGAGGCGATTGGACTCATCGCGCAGATCGGCAATGCCCTCAATTTTCTTCTCCCGCACCAGTTCGCCGATGCGATCCACCACCGACGCCTTGTTGACCTGATACGGCGCTTCATAGAACACGATCGCCTCGCGGCCCTTGATCGTTTCCACTTTATAGCGCGCCCGCGTCACCACCGATCCGCGCCCGGTCAGCAAAGCCGCGCGCGCGCCGCCGCGACCAAGAATTTCACCGCCAGTGGGAAAGTCCGGACCCGGAACAATCTCCAACAATTCAAGATCGGTGATGTCTGGCCGGTCGACCATTGCGGTGGCCGCATCGATCACTTCGGCCAGATTGTGCGGCGGGATATTGGTCGCCATGCCAACCGCGATGCCCGATGATCCATTCGCGAGAAGATTCGGCACCGCCGCCGGCATCTCCACCGGCTCGCTTTCCTCGCCGTCATAAGTCGGACGCAA
>JBIKVO010000374.1:0-3408 GCA_044356795.1 Caulobacterales bacterium | reverse complement strand
CGGTGGTCGCCGTATCATTCAAGCGCTGCCCGTTCCCCGCAGTTGCGGTCTGGCGTCATCCTGACAGCTTGGCTAAGCCGGGGCGATGCTCATGGCTTGGCCCTTCTTCCTCGTCGCCGCGATTTTCGCCGCTCTCTATGGGTGGCGCTACAATAATACTGGCGTTGCGAGCCCCGCGCGCACCTGGATCAAGGCCGGCTCTGTGGTATTGCTGGCTGTCGCCGCGCTGTTCGGTGATGCGCCGCCGTTGTTGGTTGCGGGCCTGTTGGCCTGTGCGGTCGGTGATGCGTTCCTCGCCCAGGACGGCAAGCGCGCCTTGATCTTCGGTATGGGCGCCTTCCTCTGCGGCCAGCTGATATACAGTGTGATGTTCGTCATTGAGGGCGGCGCTGTGTTCGCCTCCGTGGTGGAGGGCGGGGTGCAGGCGTTGCTGATCGTGGCGGCGGCCGTAACGCTCTATTGGCTGCGGCCAAGACTTGGCGATATGGCGGCGCCGGTGGTGGTCTACACGACAGCGGTGACAGTGATGGCGCTGCTGGCGGTGGGATTGCCTGGCTTTCCGCTGGTTGCGCTGGGCGCGGTGATGTTCCTGGCGTCGGACGGGGTGCTGTCGGCGGAGTTGTTTGCGCTGTCGCCGGAAAGCCGCCAGAGGCTGTGGACGCGCCCCGCTGTATGGGCGCTGTACTGGGGCGGGCAAGCGCTGATTACGGCGGGTTTTGTTGGTCCGGTCTTGTAAGTGGTGTTTTTGGATCGACGCGCAGCCGTGCTTCGCGGAACGCAATATACACTGTCGACCCGATGATCACCGCCGCACCGACCATCGTCAAAAGATCGGGCTGTTCGGCAAACAGCAAAAACCCAAACAGAAGCGCCATCGGCAGGCGGACATAATCAACCAACCCAACCAGCGATGCATCGCCGTGCGAAAGCGCCCGCACATAACAGCTCTGTGCGCCGACGCCGGCAATGCCCAGCACAATGAACAAGACGGCGTGCCAGGGATCGGGCGTCACCCAGCCAAAAAACGCAAACGGCAGCCCGGCGATGGTGGTGAAGGCGTTGGTGTAAAGGACGAGCGTGAAGGTCGAATGATCTTTTGTGAGGTCCTTCACCGTTACAATGGCGAGGCCAAAAAACAGCGCCGACGCCAAGGCGCACGCTGTCGCCAGATCCAGCGGCGCCATGCCCGGTTTCACCATCATCACCATGCCGATAAACCCGACGCCCACGGCCGCCCAGCGTCGCCACCCCACCTTCTCCTGCAGCAGCCACACTGCAAAAATCACGACAAATAAAACGCGACCGAAACTGATCGCCTGCGCATCTGCCAACGGCATGTGCGCAAACGCATAAAAGCCCGCGAAAAAGCCGATTGTGGAATACAGCCCGCGCATGAAAACCGCGCCGGGCCTGTGAATGCGCAATGCCTCGCCGCCGGCGCGCAGGGCAAAGGGCAGGATCACCAGAAAGCCGGCCGCGCACCGCGCAAACACCATCTGGCTTTCGGGATACTGCGCCTGCGCGAGAAGCTTCAGGCAGATCGCCATGATCGTAAAGCAAAGCGCTGAACCCAGCATCCACGCCATGCCGCGGGCGGCGTCCGTCAGGACGATATTGGGTGTGGAGGCTTTCAAGGTCACGCCGATTGGTCTACGCCGTGGCGTTGCGGCATGGGAAGATGGCAATGACGCCGCAGGCGCTGCGTTGGATCAAGCCAGCTTTGGGTCACGCCAGCTTTGGGTCACGCCAGCTTTGGGTCACGCCAGCTTTGGGTCACGCTGGGCCACTCTTCGCGTCAGTGGTGTTTCACACGGCGGGGATGTGGTTAAACCTCGCGGCCAACGGGAACCGCCTTGCCGCAGGCCGTGCTCCGGTTCAGCGTGAGATGGTCATTATTGGGGAAACACGCCCATGCTGTTGCGCGCCGCTTTGATTATAAGCCTGTCGATCGTGACCACGCCGGTGCTGTCAATGGGCGCCGCCGCCAAGGCCGACGGTATCGAACGCCCCCGGGTTGAGCGCCCCGCGCCACGCCCGCGCGCCCGTCCAGCGCCGCGTCCGGCCCCTCCGCGTGCTGAAGCACCGCCGCGGCAAAACATTGAACGGGTGATCATCCAGGAATCGCGCGACACCAAATTGTCGGACGCCTTTTTCACCGGTCCGCTCGCGGGCGGTGTTGGCTTTGGCATGGATGCGGGCTCCGGCCTTGGCGGCGGGGCGACGATCATCTCCGGTGGGTCCAGCCGGGTTTCGGTGTCTGTCAACACGTCCGTGCGGGTTGTTGGCGGGGGCGGTCGCGTCAGCGCCGGGTGCTGCCACTAAAACTGTCAGACGCGCGGCAAACCGCGACAAGCGTCCAGATTGCGGCGCTCTAGGAAACAGCGTAAAGCCGCGCGCTTGAATGCGGCCCCACCGGGCCGATGAGGACAGTTACATGGCGCAAGAGCGCGCGCCCGACCCTGAACCGGGGTCTGCTTCGTCTCCCGCAAACGGCGTTGGCCATCCGGCTGCGGCCGGCCCTGGCGGTAATGGCCCTGGCGGTAATGGTCCTGGCGGTAATGGTCATGGCGGTAATGGCGGCGACCATGGCCATACCAGCGGCCACGCCCCGAAAGCCGGCTTCACCGCGCTGTTGATCGGATCGATCGGCGTCGTCTATGGCGATATCGGCACCAGCCCTCTCTACGCGTTCAAGGAATCCCTGAACCATCTGACCGATGCCGGCTCCAGCGCGATCGAACGCGCCGAAGTGTTCGGCATTATCTCGCTTGTATTTTGGGCGTTGATGATTGTCGTCACGCTCAAATACATCGCGCTCGTGCTGCAGATGGATAACAAGGGGGAGGGCGGCACGCTGTCGTTGATGGCCTTGGCCACCAAGGCGCTGGGACGTCGCACGCCATGGCTGTTTCTGATCGGTGTTGTTGGTGCGGCGCTGTTTTACGGCGATGCGATTATCACCCCGGCGATTTCCGTGCTGTCGGCGGTGGAGGGGTTAAAGCAGATTGAGGCCTTGGATGCGCACATCACGCCACAGATTGTGTTGGGGATCGGGATTGGCATTCTCGTCGCGCTCTTTTTGATTCAAAGCCGCGGAACGGGACGCATCGGACGCCTGTTTGGGCCGATCACGCTGGTCTGGTTTCTAGTGATGGGCGCCTTGGGCGCCTGGCAGTTGTTCCTACATGGCGGGGCGATCATCGCCGCGCTGTCGCCGCATCATGCGCTGGTGTTCATTGTGGAACACCAGTTTCTCAGCTTTGTGGTGCTTGGATCTGTGTTCCTGGCGGTGACGGGGGCTGAAGCCTTATACGCCGATATGGGACATTTCGGGCGCAAGCCGATCCGCTATGCGTGGGTAGGCCTGGTGCTGCCGTGCTTGACGCTGTGCTATCTGGGCCAGGGCGC
>JBIKVO010000049.1:0-12478 GCA_044356795.1 Caulobacterales bacterium | reverse complement strand
CGAATGCGCGCGAAGGTCATCATCCCAGCTTCAGCTACAGCCCGTTTTTTCAGATGGCCCCTGACGGACCGGCGCGGATCATGCTGGTGATGCTTGCCACCGCCGCCACAATTATCGCCAGCCAGGCTGTGATTTCGGGCGCTTTCAGCCTGACGCAACAAGCGATCCAGCTTGGCCTGCTGCCGCGCATGGAAATCCGCCGCACCAGCGAAACCCAGTATGGGCAGATCTATATGCCGCAAGTGAATTGGATGCTGATGGTGGGGGTGATCATCCTTGCCGTCACCTTCCAGACATCAACCGCGCTGGCGGCGGCTTACGGCATTTCGATTACGGGCGAGATGATGATGAGCACCTGCATGATGTTCATCGTGATCTGGAAGCTGTGGAATCGGCCGTTGTGGCTCGCAATCGCGATCGTCGCGCCGTTCTTTGTGATCGAGTTGATTTTCTTCTCGTCTAATATGCTGAAGCTGTTCTCGGGCGGCTTTGTGCCCTTGTTGCTGGCTTTGGCGCTGGTGACAATTGTTTGGACATGGGTGCGCGGGTCGCGGCTGCTGTCGGAAGCCACGCGCAAGGAAGAACCGCTGGATCGGCTGTTTGAAACACTGGCGCTGCATCCGCCGCACCGCGTGCGCGGCACTGCAATTTTCCTTACGGCTGATCCCGATGTCGCCCCCGCTGCGTTGCTGCACAATTTGAAACATAATCAGGTGCTGCACGAACAGATCATCATCCTCACTGTTAAAACGCTGCAGATCCCGCACGCGCCAGACAGCGAGCAGATGAAGGTGGAAGATTTCATGCCGGGCGTGAAGCGCGTCACCATGACATTCGGCTTCATGGAAACGCCGAATGTTGTGAAGCGGCTGACGCAATCAAAGCGCTACGGCTTGAAGTTTGACATCATGAAGACAAGCTTCTTCCTGAGCCGCCGCACTGTTGTGCCCAGTGACAAAAGCGGCATGCCATTGTGGCAGGACCATCTGTTTATCTTCCTGGCCCGCAATGCAACCAACGCGACGGACTTTTTCCACATACCGTCTGGGCGCGCGGTGGAGCTTGGCAATCAGGTGATGGTGTAGCCCGCTTCACTCGGTTGGCAGGGCTTCTGCGCCGTAAGCGTACACACCGTCCAGCCAGCCAATGATTTCTGCGGCAACCGGGTGATCGATCGCAGCCCAGCGCGCGCGGATCTTTGCTGTGCGCTCCGGCGAAAGGCGATCAAGGCCGTCGTCCTGCAAAGCATATAAGTCCGCTTCCAGCAGCGTTGCGATGTCAGCGCCAAACAGGGCGTTTGCCGCGCTGCGGAACGCGGCCATGTACGCGTACGCATCGCCATCACGATAGGATGCAGCCAAGGTCAAAGCGGGCAGGCATGAAAGATGCGGCTGGAGGGCCGGGTTTACGGCATGCGCGCTGAGATGGGGGCCGATATTGGCGGGGCGGCCCGTCATCGCGCGAAGATGCAGATGGCGCGACATGCGCGAGCCGTCATTGACAGGGTAATTGTCCCACAAAAAAGGTTTGCGCCCGATTTGATCGGCCACGCGGGCAAGATGGCCAGGGCTGATGGCGCGCGCACAGACTTCCTCCCCTGTCCAAAAGATCTCAACATCGTCCGGCATGCGACGCGCAAAATCTTCAAGATATCCTGCAGGTCGTGCGCCAAATACGCGGTCAAGCACGTGATCATCTGTGTAATATGAAGGGCAAACGATCAATCGTTGCGCCGGCGCGGCGGCGCGCGCGCATGCAATCACTTCGCCCTGGCGTGCGGCGATGTCGGCGTCAACGACTGGCATGTCGTCGAACAGGATCAGAAGATCATCGAGGCCCAAGGCGCACAGCGCCGTGATCTTGTCTTCCAGTCGGGTGCGGGCCTCGGGTGTAAAGGCTTCGGCCGCGCCCATCGGGCTCAAGCCAATGCCAAATCGCAGCCCGGCATCGCGGCAAAAGCTGGAAAAGGCCGAAAGATCGCGTGCTTCGTTTTCGCCATGCGGCGAGCGCCAGGCGTCGCGCAGATGGGCGTCGGCTTTGGGCGCATAATGATAAAAGCCGTAGCTGTGGGGCGCCAGCGTCGATACGACATGGCGGCGCTCCGCGAACGACCAGCGCTTGCCATAAAAGCCTTCCACAATGCCCAGCGGCGGAGCGGCCGTCATCGGACAATCCTTGTCTGCGCGCTGTTGCATAAGCGCGCCCAGGGCGCCAGAAGCATGTATCTTGTTCTGGTGCAAGCGCCAAGATGACGTCTTCCAACCCTGATCTGCTTGCAAGCGTGGCCCAATGGCTGGCGGAGGGCGGCGGCGTTTTGGCGATGTCTGGTCCGCAGGGGGCTGGCAAGTCGACATTGTGCAAGACATTTGCTGCGCATGCGGGGGCTGATGTCCTGGTTTTGGCGCTCGATGATTTTTACCTGAACCGCGCAGAGCGTGCCCAGCTTGCGGCTCGCGTCAGCCCGCTGTTTGCGGTGCGCGGCCCGCCGGGGACGCATGATGTCGCGCGCCTCGTCGATGTGATCGGGCGTTTACGGGCGGGCGATGTGGGGGTGCGCATTCCACGGTTTGACAAGCGCAACGATGATCGCGAGCCGCCAGAGGCTGATCGCGTCACCGTAGCGCCGGTGCGCGTCGTCGTATTGGAGGGGTGGTGTGTCGGCGCGCGTGCGCCGGACGATTTTGTCACAAGCGCCGCACTCAATGCGGTGGAGCGTGGCGATCGCGATGGCGCATGGCGCGCCGCACAGGCCGCGGCATTACGCGGCCCCTATGCGCATATATGGGGCGGGATTGATCGCTTTGCGCATTTGCAGGCGCCCGGATTTGAAAGCGTTCAGGCGTGGCGCACCCAGCAAGAGGCCGATAATCAGGGCGTGCCGCTCTCACATCTCAGCGAGGAGCGTCGCGCCTTTGTTGCACACTTTATCCAGCATTATGAGCGGCTCACCCGCGCCATGGCGCGAGGCTGGCGCGCACCTGGCGCATGGTTTCAATTGGATGCCACGCGCGCATTGGTTGAGCGTGGCCTGGATCCTGGCGTTTAACGGTTTTCCGTCATTTGCGCCAATTCGCGCTTCAGGCGGGCGAGATCATCCATCCAGGGCGCGGCGCTTGAATCGCTCGGCGCCCGCCAATCGCCGCGGGGCGATAGCGAACCGCCAGACGAAATCTTCGGCCCATTGGGAACGGCAGAGCGTTTGAATTGGCTCATGCCGTAAAAGCGGCGCACAAACACCTCCAGCCACGCGACGATGGCATCGCGATCATAGGCCACGCGATCGGCGGCAGCGATCTGTTGTGGCCAGGCGCCGCGAAGGGCATCGCTCCATGCGTGTTCTGCGAGGAATGCGATTTTGCGCGGACTGAAACCAAAGCGGGTTGCATAGTAGAGGTTGAAATCCTGCAACGGGTAAGGCCCGATCACAGACTGGGTGCTTTGCAGGCTACCGGCCTCGCCCGGCGCCAATTCCGGTGAAATCTCTGTTTCGAGGATGGCGCGCAGCGTTTCGCTGACGTCTGCGCCGAAATCACCGCGCGCAGCACTCCAGCGGATCAGGTGCTGAATCAGCGTTTTCGCCACCGACGCATTGACATTATAATGGCTCATATGGTCGCCAACGCCGTATGTGCACCAGCCTAACGCCAATTCGGATAAATCGCCCGTGCCAACCACCAATCCATTTTCGAGATTGGCGAGGCGGAAAAGATAATCGGTGCGCAGCCCAGCCTGCACATTTTCAAACGTCACGTCATGAACCTTTTCACCACGACTGAAGGGATGGTTCAAGTCTTTCAGCATCTGTATGGCAAGGGGGCGGATGTCGACGTCGCGGGCATCGACGCCTAGGCCGCGCATCAAAGCTTTCGCTTGCGCTTTGGTGCGGGCGCTCGTCGCGAAGCCGGGCATGGTGACGGCGATGATATCGGTGCGCGGCCGGCCCATGCGGTCAAACGCGTGTGCGGCCACAAGCAGCGCCTGCGAGGAATCAAGCCCGCCAGAAACACCGATTACAGCTTTCTTCATCTGCGCGGAGTCCAGCCGCTGGCGCAGGCCTTGAACCTGAATATTCAGCGCCTCAAAACAATCCTGCTCGAGGCGGGCGGGATCATTGGGCACAAAGGGAAAGCGATCAATCGTACGCACGAGCGGGCGGGCAATCGCGCGGTTGGGATCAAGTGTAAAGGCCACTGTTCGTACTGCATGCACGGTGGTGTGCATGCGGGCGGCGTCGCGGAATGTGGGAGTGCGCAATCGCTCCAACCCGATGCGGGCGATATCCAGATCGGCCAGCATCAATGTTTCACTATCGGTAAAGCGCTCAGACGCTGCAATCGCAGCGCCCAGTTCAAATGCGGCTAACTGGCCGTCCCAGGCAAGGTCGGTGGTGGATTCCCCGCGCCCGGCGGTGGCGTAAATGTAGGCGCACATCGCGCGCGACGATTGCGACGCGCACATCAGATTGCGACTTTCGGCCTTGCCGATGGTAATGTTGCTGGCCGATAGATTGGCGATCAGCGTGGCGCCTGCCAGCGCGGCGATGGTCGATGGCGGCGTCGGCGCCCACACATCCTCGCAAATCTCAACGCCAAGAATAAAGCCGTCCATATCACTGGCGGACAGGATGATGTCGGCGCCAAACGGCGCGGTTTGGCCAGCGATGGTCACGCTTTTGGTTTGGGCGTCGAATGCGGATGCAAACACCCGCTTTTCGTAGAATTCGCGATAATTCGGCAGATAGGTCTTGGGGATAACCGCCAACAAACGACCGCGATGAATAGCAATCGCGCAGTTAAAGATCGCATCACCGATTCGTAGCGGCGCCCCCACCAGCAGCACCAGTGACAAGGACGCACTGGCCTCGATCACCGTTTCGATCGCTGCGCGCACCGCCGCATGCAACGCGTCTTGCATGTGCAGATCGTCGAGCGAATAGCCCGACAGCCCCAATTCCGGCAGCACAATCACCGCGGCGCCCGCCGCATCGGCCCTGTGCGCCAGCGCGAGGGTTGCGTGGGCGTTCGCGGCAGGATCGGCCAGGGTGACGATCGGCGCTGCCGCAGCCGCGCGGATAAAGCCGTGGGTGTAGAGATTATCAAATGCGCTCATCGCAGCGATCCGTTTTTCGCGGCGCATCGGCCCCGATACTCACCAAGGCAGCGGTTTGCCGGTATAGTCAAAGAAGCCGCCGCTTTGGCTGGTGGTTAATCCGTTGAGCAGCTTTTGCTGGCCAGCGACGCAGTCTTCCACACGTACCGGCGCGTTCGGCCCACCCATGCGGGTGCGCACCCAGCCCGGATGCAGCGTCACCACTGTCACGCCTTTGCCCGCGAGATCAACCGAGAGCCCCTTGGCAAGCATGTTCAGCGCCGCCTTTGACGCGCGATAGGCGTGATATCCGCCAGAGCCGTTGTCCGCGATCGATCCCATCAGGCTCGATTGCAGCGCCACCAGGCGGCGCTGGGAGGCGGCGACATTGTCCACCAGCGCATCCACCACCAGGAGCGGGGCCAGCGTGTTGATCCGCAGGGTGTCCATGAAGGCGTGGGGGTCGATCGCGCCCAGGCGCTGGCCATCGCCGCCATAGACTCCGGCATTCACAAACAGGATGTCGATCGGCCGGTGGCCCACGGCGGCCTTGAGCGCCTTGCCGGCCTGCGGATCGGCGGCGTCGTAGGCGATGGTGCTAATCCGGTCCGGCCGGGCCTGGGCCAGCGTCAAAAGTTCTGCTCCCGGGGCCCGGCATGCGGCCAGCACGGTCGCACCGTCATCGGCATAGCGCCGCACATGCTCAAGGCCGATCCCGCGATTGGCGCCTGTGATCAGAACTGTGGACATCGCAACCTCTCTTGGCAGCCTTTGCTCGCAACCATTCGGCGCAGGAAATCAAACCGTTTGCTTGTGCCTGCAAACTGGGGACTGCCGGGCCCCGATGCAAGCGGCGCCGAAACACCCCTTTGCTGGGGAATTGGGCGGGGGTAGGGTCGCGCGCCTTGATACCTTTAATCTGAGCGAGCTTCCGCCATGGATACCGGCGCCCCGATCCCGTCTGCCGCATTGACCCTCGAACAATGGCTGGCTGAGGCCAACGGCCCCGCCTTTGCCGGATTTGGGCTTTCTGGGCCCGCCCGCGAGGCGGCTCTGTCTTTCCTGCGGCAATGGCATGGCGACGCCACCGATGATGACCGCCAGGGCCTCTCTACCCGCGATCTCTTGGCTTTGGCGCAGAGTGTGTGGTCGGGCTCAGCGGTCAAGGCAGCGGACGCCCAGTCAGTCAGGCTGATTTCGGGGGTTGCGGCGGATGGCGCCTCGCTGCATCGCGACATCCTTGAAGTGGTTGGGCCAGACATGGAGTTTCTGGTCGATTCCATTATGCGTGAAATATCAGCCCAGGGGCATACGCCCTTGGCGCTGTTTCATCCGATCGTGCAGGTAGCGCGCGATGCGTCCGGCGCCCGCACTGGCGGCGAGGGCGGCAAGGAATCGCTGATCCAGGTGCATCTGGAGCCGATGACGGCGGCGCGTCAGGGCGCGCTGGTCGATGGCGTCCGCACAACGTTGGCGGATGTTCGCGCCAGCAACAATGATTTCCGCGCCATGAAAGAGCGAATGCGGGCGTGCGCAGCCGAGCTTGAAAAGGCGCGCACCAACGCCACCACCGAAGATGCCGCCGAGTCCGTTGCGTTTCTGCGTTGGCTTGAGGCGGACAATTTCATTTTCCTTGGATGTCGCGATTATCAGTTCGCCCGTGATGGGCAGGGCCGTTTCATCCAGGATGAACCAATCGTTCTGGATGAAACCGGTCTGGGCGTGCTGCGCGATCCGGAACGCTTTGTGTTGCGGCGGGGATCGGAGCCATCAATCATCACGCCGGAGATCGAACGCTTTCTGGGGGAGCCGATGCCGATTGTGGTGTCGAAATCCAATCTGATGAGCCGCGTGCATCGCCGCGTTTATGCAGATTACATCGGGATGAAACGCTTTGATGCGCAGGGGCATGTGATCGGTGAAACGCGGTTCGTCGGTCTGTTTACGGCGGAAGCGTATTATAAGCTGACGCGCGATATCCCGCTGATCCGCTTGAAGATGCGACGTGTCTTGGAACGTGCGGGAAAAGATCCAGCTACCCACAATGGCAAAGCGCTGCAATATATCATCGAAACCTATCCGCGCGACGAACTATTTCAGATCAGCGAAGATGAATTGCTCGCTACCGGCTTGGGTATTTTGCATCTCTTTGATCGGCCGCGGACAAAGTGTTTTGCCCGGCGCGATCGCTTTGATCGGTATGTCTCGGTGATGGCTTTTGTGCCGAAGGATCGTTTCAATGCGGATGTGCGCGCTCGCATCGGCGAGGCTTTGGCGCGCGCCTATGGCGGGCGTGTTTCGGCCTTCTACCCCTTGTTCGGCGATGCACCGTTGGCGCGCATCCATTACATCATTGGCGGCCTGGAGCGCGGACGGCCTGAACCCGATCATGTCGCACTTGATGTGCAAATTGCGGCCTTGTCTCGCACCTGGGAAGACGGCTTCGATGCCGCTGCAGGCGAGGATAGTGCCGCAAGCGTCCTCGGTCTTGACGAGCGCATCTTGAGCGAGGTGGCGCATCGATATCGCGCGGCGTTCAGCGCGGGGTATCGTGAACGGTTTGACCCTTATCTGGGGCTGCGTGATGCGGCGGCATTGGAACAGATGGGGCCGGATGATCCCGTGCGCCTGCGCGCCTATCCGCCAAAGGACGGCCGGCCGGATGCGCTGGGGTGCCGCGTTTATGTCAAGGGCGCGCCCTTGCCGCTCGCCGATTTAGTCCCGATCCTGGATAATCTTGGCTTGGCGGTGATTACCGAAGACAGTTTCACCATTCGCCCGGCCGGAATGAATGCCTGCACAATGCATGACTTCGCCTTGCGCGCGAAGGACGGCCGCGCGATCAATGTGCAAGCGGTGGATGATGTCTTCGCCGAGGCGTTTGCTGCGATTTGGGGCGGTAAAGCGGAAAATGACGGCTTCAACCGTCTGATCCTGGCGTGCGCGATGCCATGGCGTGAAGCGGCGCTGGTGCGTGCGCTTGCGCGCTATCGGACACAGACCGGGTTAGACCCGAGTCCCGCCGTGCAAATGGATGCGCTTGCGGCATATCCAGAGATAACCCGCAAGATCGTGGCGCTGTTTCGCGTTCGGTTTGATCCGTCGATCCCAGAGGGCGTGGCAGAGCGGAAAGTCTGGGCCGATCAGTTGTGGAAGCAGATTGAAGATGGCCTGAAGGACGTTGCAAGCCTCGATGCCGATCGCGCCCTGCGGCGCATTGCAGCCTTGGTACGCGCGATTTTGCGCACCAATTATTATCAACGCGACGCCGATGGCGCGCTGAAGGCCTATATGTCGTTCAAGATCGCCAGCCCCGATCTGGATGATCTGCCTTTACCGAAACCCTATCGCGAGATTTGGGTTGCCGGCCCCGAAGTTGAAGGTGTGCATCTGCGGTTTGGCCCGGTGGCGCGCGGCGGTTTGCGCTGGTCTGATCGGCGCGATGATTTCCGCGTGGAGGTGCTTGATCTCGTCAAGGCGCAGCAAGTCAAGAATGCGATCATCGTGCCGGTTGGCGCCAAGGGCGGGTTCTATCCCAAGCGCCTTCCGGTGCGCAGTGATCCCAACTGGGGCAAGGTCGGACAGGACGCCTATAAAACATTCCTGCGCGGCTTGCTGGACATCACCGATAATATCGTTGGCGATGCGATAAAGGCGCCAACGGATGTTGTGCGCTGGGATCAACCCGATCCGTATCTTGTGGTTGCCGCTGATAAAGGCACCGCGACATTTTCCGATGTCGCCAATGGGATCTCGGCGGATTACGGCCACTGGCTTGGTGATGCATTCGCCTCCGGCGGGTCTGTGGGTTATGACCACAAAGGCATGGGCATCACTGCAAAAGGCGCATGGGAGGCCGTGAAGCGGCATTTCCGTGAAATCGGTAAAGACATTCAAAAAACGCCGTTCACGGTTATCGGCGTCGGCGACATGTCGGGCGATGTGTTTGGCAACGGGATGTTGTTGTCACGCGAGACCCGCCTGCTTGCGGCATTTGATCATCGCGACATTTTCCTCGATCCCAATCCCGACAGCGAGAAAAGCTTCGCGGAGCGGGCGCGCCTGTTCGCGCTGCCGCGATCCAGCTGGCAGGACTATGACAAGAGCCTGATCTCGGAAGGCGGCGGTGTATTCTCGCGCAGTGAAAAAGCGATCCCGCTGTCGCCGCAGGTGCGTACACTGGCCGGCCTCCACAAGGATGTGGCCACGCCATCTGAATTGATGGCTGCACTGTTGAGAGCGCCAGTAGAGCTGTTGTGGTTCGGCGGCATCGGCACGTTTGTGAAAGCGGCCGAAGAGAGCCACGCCGATGTCGGCGATAAGGCCAATGACGCCCACCGCGTCAATGCGGAAGACTTGCAGGCTCAGGTGATTGGAGAGGGCGCCAATCTCGGCGTCACCCAAGCCGGGCGGATTGCGTTTGCCCGCAAAGGCGGGCGCATCAATTCGGACGCGGTCGACAACTCCGCCGGCGTCGATACGTCCGACCACGAAGTCAACATCAAGATCTTGTTGGCCGATGCCATTCAAACTGGCGCGCTTGCAGGCGATGCGCGCAACGCGCTGCTGGCCGTCATGACGGATGATGTGGCCCGCTTGGTGTTGCGGAATAATTATGATCAGACTCTGGCGCTTTCGATGGCGCAAGTGGAAGCCGGCCCAGATCTTGATAGCCAGGAGCGCTTTATCGAGCGACTGGAGCGTGCGGGAAAACTGTCGCGCGTGGTGGAGGGGCTACCGTCGTCAGAGGATATTCGCGCCTTGCGCGATCGGGGTGCGGGATTGACGAGGCCCGAACTCGCGAAGTTGATTGCGTACGCCAAGATCGACTTGTTCGATGCGATTGTTTCATCGGATGCGCCGGATGATCCGCATTTTGTGGCGGCGCTTTCTGGCTATTTCCCGAAAGCCCTCGCCACTTATGGCGACTCTATGAGCCGCCACCGCCTGCGCCGCGAAATCATCGCCACCGGTCTTGCGTCTGATCTTGTCAATATGGGCGGCGTCACCTTTGTCGACCGTGTGCGCGAAACTGCGCGCGCATCAGCGCCGCAGATCGCCGTGGCGTTTGAGGCCGCGCGCCAGATCTATAGCCTGAGTGATCTTGCCGCGCGGATCAACGCGCAGGACAACAAGATTCCGGCGTTTGCCCAAATCGAATTGCATCTTGAAGTGATGCTGACATTGCGTCGTGTGGTGATTTATCTCGTGCGTCACGGGCGCATCGGCGTTGGCAATGGGCGTCGCGGAATTGCGGATGCAATCGCTGCGTATAAGCCAGGGATTGATCACCAGCGCGCCAGCGCCTGGACAACCATGACAGAACAAGAAATCGCCCGCGCGCAAGCCCGTGTGGATCGCTACATGCAGGCTGGCGCGCCTGAAGATCTCGCCCGAGACGTCGCCGTGCTGGCGCCCCTGATTGCGGCGCTGGATGTGGTGGACTTGGCGGACCGGCGGGCTTGGCCGGTGGACTCGGCGGCCAGTGTATTCCGCGCCGTTGGCGCGCGATTTGGTCTTGATCGGTTGCGCGGTGCGGCGCTCAACTTCACCCTGAAGGATCATTGGGATCGCCTTGCGCTGCGGCGCACTATGGAAGAATTGTACGAGGATCAGCGCGCCTTGACGGAAGTCGCTTTGGCCCATGCGGGCGCGCCGCAAACAGGGCTGGATCGCGGCAAAGCGCTGGCATTAGCGGAGGCGTGGTTGAAAGCGATCGAGACAGAGGCGGCGCCAACCTTGGCGACGCTGGCCGAAATTGAAGGCCAATCGGGATGGACCTTTGCAAAAACCATCCTGGCGGCGGCAGAAGTGCGCGGTCTTGCGACGGCGCTGGACGCCTGAACGGCAAGGTTCAGGCTGTGTTCAGGCAGGTGGAACTAACAAGGGCCGGCTTGGTTGTGCATCGATCAGGAGCCAGTCATGCAGGAGCCAGTCATGCAGAAGCCAGTTATGGCGTTTGGAAAATTTGCCATCGTGGCGGTCGGCATGGCGCTGACGGCGGCCTTGGGTGGTTGTGCGTCCGGCATTGGCGCTGGCGATTATTCTCGCGGGCAGGTGGGCCAGATCAACCGCGTGGAGGAAGTGGTGGTTGTGTCTGTGCGCCCCATCCGCGTGGAGGGTGAAAGCACATGGGTCGGCACGGGGGCTGGCGCAGCGATTGGCGGCATCGCCGGCAGTAAAGTTGGCGGCGGCAGCGACGAACGCACGATTGGCGCCGTTGCTGGCGCGGTGCTGGGCGGCGCTGTTGGATCGGCCGTGGAAAAGGGCGTCACCACGCAACAAGGTTTCGAATATGTCGTGCGCCTCGCCAACGGCGACATGCGCACGATCGCGCAGGGCGGCGATGTGTATTTGCCGCCGGGCTCGCGCGCGATGATCATCTATGGCGCCCGCGCGCGCATCGTGCCGCGTTAGGCCGAGGCGCTACACCGGAAGGCAGACATGATCGCGGCGGATCGCCGCGATTGTGGGCGCGCCGATCAATTGCATCGTGCGCGCCAGTTCTGTTTCAAGGATTGTCAACGCACGGCGCACGCCCGCTTCGCCCGCGGCCGATAGGCCCCACAGATAGGCACGCCCGATGGCGCACCCGGTTGCGCCCATCGCCAGCGCCTTGACAATGTCGCTGCCGCGGCGGATGCCGCCGTCAAAAATCACCTCGGCATCGCTGTTTACCGCTTTAACAATCGGCGCCAAGAGGTCGATAGTCGCTGGCGCGCCATCGAGTTGCCGACCGCCGTGATTGGACACCCATACAGCACTTGCCCCGATCTCAATTGCGCGACGGGCGTCAGCGGGCGTGGCGATGCCTTTGATCGCGAACGGCCCGTTCCATTCTTCGATCATCGAGGCGGCGTCTTTCCAGGTCACGCTGCGATCGAATTGATTATTGATGAAGGCCATGATCCCATCGGGCGCATCGGCGGCGATATGGGTGAAATTCTCTGGCCGTACGGGGGGGGCGGTCAGCATGTCCCAGGCCCAGGCCGGGCGCATTGCGATTTGTCGCGCGAGTGCGACGGATGGTTGGGGCGGCACTGTAAACCGATTGCGCGGATCGCGTTCGCGATTGCCAGCGACGGGCACATCAACGGTGAGAATGGCTGCGGTGAAGCCGGCGGCTTTTGCGCGCGCCAAGGCCTCTTTCACAACCCCGCGATCCTTCCAGACATAGACCTGAAAAAACTTCGGCGCAGGGCAGACGCGCGCGACTTCTTCGATCGACGTTGATCCAATTGTGGACAGCGCGTAACCAATGCCCGCTGCTGCCGCCGCGCGCGCAACAGCGCTTTCACCGTCGGTATGGAACAGGCGGGTGGCGGCGGTTGGGCTGATGAAAAATGGCAGTCGCATCGGTGCGCCCAAGACGCGCGTTGACAGATCAATC
>JBIKVO010000167.1:0-6771 GCA_044356795.1 Caulobacterales bacterium | reverse complement strand
TGCGCGCGCAGGCGTTCCTCATTGGCACGCAGGGTGATTTCGTCGTCGGCGCCGCCGTCAATATAGTCGAACGCCATCTTAGGCAGGCGCCGATGCGCAAGACGGCGCAAATCGCTGATAGTCAGCGCGTTTTCGAGGTGCATGCGAAGCGGCTTTGCTGTATCACACGCCACTAACACCGCGGCGCGCCGCAAATGCCTCAGCGTCGGCGGGCTCAACATCAACGGTCGTTGCGGCGTTCACGTCGCGCGCTTCTTCCACCGGCGTCCACGAGCGCGACCCCGCCGGCTCTCCGCGCATCGCGGCCGGCAACGCCAAAACTGAACCCTGGCCCACATCACGTCCGCCGCGCTCCATCCGCGGATGAATCAACTGTCCAGCGTCGCCATAAACATAAACCAACCGGGCCCAATCGGCATCGTCATACAGAAACGCCGGCCCCTCAGGGTCGAGATCACTCCAATCGGCTTCCCGAGGGGCGACAGTGGCTTGCTGCATCCATTTGCGATAGCCGTCCTCATCGCCGCGAGCTTTGCACACTGCGGCAAAGAGATTGCAGATCCGCGACGACGGATTTTCGCGATAAGCGTGCTCGAGATGCTCTTCGGCGACACGCCAATCATGCTTATCCATCGCCACTTCTGCGGCAATGATTTTGCTTTCGCGGTGCTCAGGTTTCAGGTCCACGAGGCCCATCATGCGCCGTTGTTTGTCGGGTTCGGGCTCATCGGATTTGATGTCGCGGTAGGCGTGGGCGATCGCAGGATGGGGCGAAGCTTCCCACGCTTCTTCCAACACAGCCTGCGCTTTCCATGCCTTTTGATCCAGGATCAGCAAGCGCGCCGCCACCGCGGCTGCAGGCGCAAAACCAGGCGCAATGCGCACCGCCTTCAACGCCATATCGACCGCGCGATCGCCATGGCGTTCACGTTCATGTTTGTGGGCCGCCGCTGTCAACAGCACTGCGCGGCGGCGCGTTGCGGCTTTGGCTTCGATCAGCTTTCGCTTTTCGCCTTCTTCCAGTGCGTCCAGCGCGCCCTCCCAATCGCCGATCGCCACTTTCAATTCAAACAATGTTGTAAAGGGCCAGCTGGCGGTTCGCGACAGCCGCAAAGCAGCCTCTGCGTGCGCCATCGCTGCAATCCGATCGCCACGCTTCAGCGCCGCCTGCAGCAGGCCTTTGCGGCCAAGGATTTCGGTGTCCTCGTGCTGTAGCATGCCGGTGTAGGCGCGTTCGGCCGCGGTAAGATCGCCCGACACCTCCGCTGCGCGCGCCTCAAGCAGCTTGGCGAGGCGCGGTTCCTGTATCAGTTCGGCGGCTTTTTCCGCGTGTTTGCGCGCATCATCAAACTCGCCAGCTTCCGCGGCGATCAGGCCCAGCGCGAGCGATTCCTGGCCCTTCTTTCGCCGTGTCCGCTCGTTCATTTTCATCAGCCGCCCTGGCGCATCGATCAGCGTCATCAGCAGGCGTAAAACCGGCAGCAGCAGCGCCACCAAGACTGTCACTGCGATGATCGAAAACAGGGCGGTGGTTTCGACAATGCTGCCAAACCATTCGATCTGAACGCGGCCGGGATCATTCGCGCTTTGGAAGGCAAGCAGCGCTGCAACGGCAGCAATGATCAACAAAATGGCGATGCGGATCATGGCGTCAGGTTCTCCGCGCGAGTTCGTTGCGTATCGCCGACAGGCGCGCATCGATGTCCAGACGGGCGCGGGCCTTCTGCAGCCACGGCCCGGCGATATCGGCGCTGGGGCCCGTCAAGCGCGACAGCTCGGCAAAGGCGCCGGGCAAATCATCATTACCCATCCGCTTCACCGCGCGCTCCACCATGCCGTCGACGGTGTCGCCCTCGCCCGCGCGGCGCACAGTGATGAACTGGGCGAAGAAGGCGTTCACGCGGCCCCAAAATCCAGAGCCTGAATTGGCCACGCGCGAGGCGCGCACGATTTCCGTCGACAAACCGTCCAGTTCATCACGCAATTCAGCGCGCGTCGGCGCCCCTGTGCGCGATAGCGGCCCCAGGGCTGCGACATTGGGATCGTTCGGCAGCAGCGTCGCCAGTGACGTATAGGCTTGATCAAACGGTCCAGAAGACCGCGCCGCATCTCCCGCCGCCGCCACCGCAAACGCCGCGCGCGCCGCGGTCCCTGCGGTGGCGATATCGCCTTCCAGGCGCGATTGTGCTTCGCGGATATTGGCCATGTCCTGCTGCCATTGCGCGAGGTTTGCATCGCCGATCCGGCTTTGCAGGGCGCCCACGCTTTGCCGCAGCGACAGCACCTGGCCCATCAGGGTGGCCGCCTCGCCCGCGCCGTTGGCCGGAGACACCGCCTGCAGTGATCCCTCCAGCCGCTTCAGGCGGGCCTCGATGTCGGTCAGGCCTGTCTTGGCGGCATTCATATCCGCCAACAGCGCGGCGGGGGATGCACCGCCAGCGCCGCCGGGATACAGGCTGTCGAGAAAGGCTTGACCCTGCGGGCTGCGCGGCAGCATCGCGCCGATCAGACCGCCGCCGATCGTGGCCAGAAGGGCCAGCAACAAAGCGGTTCCCAGGCCCACGCCGCCCTGCGACTCCCGGCGCGTCCGCCGTGGGCGGTCTGCCGGCTCCCAATCCGCATCAATCGCATCACTGCGTCCGCGGTCATCGGCATCGGTCGCGCTCATGGTCACCCCTTCTAGGTCGAGCCCGGATCAGACAGCGCCGAAGCACCGCCCCACCTTCAGATAGGGTGATTGCGCCGTCGACCTCAAGCCTCCCCGGCCGTGCGGCCAGCAATGTTCAGCAATGCCTCTTCGGTTGGCGCGGCGCCAACTGCAATCCGCCGCCAGGGGAGAAGGCCGCTTTCGGGCGCGCCTGTCGCGCTTGCGACGGGCGCTGACGCCGCCGATCGGGCGACCGCCTCACTGAGGCAAAGTGCGTCCGTGCGCGTTAAATCAAAGGCATAGCGGGCGGCCAAGCTGGCGAAGGCCTGCGCGCCCCGCGGCGAGTGGAACAAAACCGCGGCGAACGGTGCGGGGTGGGCGCGGCAGAGGCGATCGGCGATTTCCCCGGTGGGTTCGGCGGAGGTGAACACCGTGTCATATGCGGTGCGGAGCGCCGCCTCGATCCCGCAGTCGGCCAGCCGTGCGGCCAGATCGACCGCCAAATCAGCCCCGGCGACATGCAAAATCGCGCCGGGCCGGTCAGCGGCGATTCGGGCGGCGAGGGCTGCAGCGTCAGCGTCGCCGGCGCGGATCTCTGTGAAGCCGGCGCGCACCAGCGCCGCCGCAGTGCCCGATCCCACTGCATAAGCCGGGATGGTTCGCTCGGTGCGCGCCGTCGCGAATGCGCTGACCCCGGCGGCGCTGGTGAAGGCCAGAGCGGCAAAGCTCGCGGGGTCGAGGTCAACGCCTGTTCTGGGCGCGATCGTCAGCATGGGCCAGATCAATGCCGCGATGCCTCGCGCAGTCAGCGCCGCCGCCGTGCGTTCAGCGCCCGGTTGGGCGCGGGTCACCAGCATCATGTCAGTCATTCGTCAGCTATTTAGGGGCAGAAGCGGGCCTGCCTCAGTGCGGATCTCGGCGGCGAACCGCTCGGCTAGCGCCAGCGCCTTGGCTGTCTGGCGTGGTCCGTCGGCAATCGTATCTTCGCGCCGCCAGCGGTGGACCCCGTCGGCGGTCAAGGCTTCGCCGACAAAGCGAACGCCGCCGTCGGCCCTGCTGAGATGGGCGCCGATCGGTGTGTGGCAAGTGCCGTCCAGCCCAGCAAGGAACAGCCGCTCCACGGTGACAGCAAACTCCGCCTGAGTATTGTTCAACAGGTCGCGCACGAGAAGGCCGGCGTCATCGCCAGGGCGCGCCGTAATCGCCAGGGCGCCTTGGCCTGCCGCAGGCGGCATGGCGTAAGGGTCAAGCAGGCTGCGGGCGTGATGCGCAAGGCCCAGTCGCGTTAGGCCAGACATGGCCAGGAAGGTCGCCTGCACCGCGCCTTCGTCCAAACGGCGCAAGCGGGTGTCCACGTTGCCGCGCAGCATCGTGACCGACACGTCCGGTCGTGCATAGAGCAATTGCGCCTGGCGGCGGAGGCTGGCGGTGCCGACAACGCTACCGGCCGGCAGGGCGTCAATCGTCTCGGCGATCTGGCAAACAAACGCATCGCGCGGATCGACCCGTTCGGGGATCGCAACCAAGGCAATGTCTTCGGGCAAAAATGTCGGCACATCCTTCAGGGAATGGATCGCGATATCGATGCGCCCATCGAGCAGGGCCTCGTCCAATTCTTTGGTGAACAGGCCTTTGCCGCCCGCGTCAGCCAGACGCTTGTCCTGGATGCGGTCACCGCTGGTGGTGATGGGGACGATCGGCGCCACGCGGTCGGCGTCTTCTGGGGGCGCGCCAAGGGCTGTGGCCAGCCGCGCCTGCACCATGCGCGTTTGGGTAAGGCTGAGGGGCGAGCCCCGCGCGCCAATGCGAATGATCCGGTTCATCCCTGCGTGGCCTCTTATTTCATGCGCCACCCTCTTGGGTGGGGCCTTGTATTCGAGCTATCAAGGACCATGACTGCATTGCAACCGACCGATGGCCGCAGGGCCGACGGCGCGCACCCTTTGGTTCTCGGCGTCGAGACCAGCTGCGACGAAACAGCCGCCGCTTTGCTGCACCTGAACCCTGCCGGGCCGCCCACGATACTCGCCGATGTTATCTGGAGCCAGACCGAGGCCCATGCCGCCTATCGCGGCGTGGTGCCTGAGATTGCCGCCCGCGCCCATGTCGAGAAGGTTGATCTCGCGGTTGCCGCCGCATTGAAACAGGCCGGTGTCGGGATTGCGGCAGTGGGCGCGGTGGCTGCGACCGCGGGGCCTGGCCTGATTGGCGGCGTGATGGTGGGGTTGGTGCATGCCAAGGCGATCGCACTTGCCGGCGATGTGCCGTTTGTCGCCGTCAACCATCTGGAAGGGCACGCTCTATCGCCATTGCTGGCGGCTGATGTGCCGTTTCCCTATCTGTTGCTGCTGGCGTCGGGCGGGCATTGCCAATTCCTCGCGGTGCAGGGGCTTGGCCGCTATCGCCGGCTGGGTTCAACGATCGATGACGCGGCCGGCGAGGCGTTCGATAAGGTGGCGCGCACCCTGGGGCTCGGCTTTCCCGGCGGCCCCCTGGTGGAGGCGGCCGCCCGTTCAGGCAACCCCGACCGCTTCGATCTGCCGCGACCGCTGAAGGGCCGGCCGGGATGCGACCTGTCGTTCGCCGGGCTGAAAACCGCCGTGGCGCGGGCGGCCGAGGCGCTGGATGAAGTGGCCGACCAGGATCGCGCCGACCTCGCCGCCAGTTTCCAGGCTGCGGTGGGAGATGTTCTGGTTGATCGGGCGGCGGCGGCGATCACAGCCTATGAGGCCGTCGGCGCGCGGGGACAGCGCTTTGTCATGGCTGGCGGTGTGGCGGCAAATCACGCCCTGCGAGCGCGCATGGAGGCTTTGTGCGTGCATCGCGGGTATGCGTTTCTGGCGCCGCCGATGCGCCACTGCACCGACAATGCCGCGATGATTGCGTTGGCGGGGGCCATGCATTTGGCTGCGCGCGGCGGAGATGATTTTGCTGCGCCGGCGAGAGCGCGATGGCCGCTGGATGCCGAGTCCGCTTTGGCGGCCCCGACCCATGTTCCAGGGCGGAGGGGCGCCAAGGCTTAGGCGCGATGCTTTCAAGGCCACTCTCTTGGACTGGCGAAGGGCGGTGTAAGATCGGGTCAAACGCCTAACCGGCGGGGGTCGGGGCGCATGAGCCCCAACCCCTTGGCCGGCTGTTGCATGATGGTCATGCCATCGCGCTGGCGGCAAGCGACAGGATCGGGACGGTCGCGGCCGCCACAATGGCGACAGCAATCACCAGGGCCATGGCGCGGAGGGCGATCGGGTTCAGTTCGATTTTCATAAGGTCTCTCCTTGCGGTTGGTTGTCTGCCGGGTTCGCCGACGGCGCGAAGCTTCGCTGCAAGTGCGAACATCGCGACGCTAAAAATGACAACGAGTCACACTTCAAGGAAGGGTTGCGGGAGGACGGGAGATATGCGGTATTGCATATATCTGCCGCCGTTCGTGCCTGTGCGCCGCGCTTTCTCGACCACGTGCGTGAACGTAGCGATCCGAAGCGCCATGCCGACGGCGTACAAGGCGCCGGCCGCAAGAATGGCAGGCATCAAGCGCGTCGCTGAGGGCGCGCCCGGCTTCGAGCGTCGTGCTGTGTCGCCACCCGCGCCCCATGATAGATTGCGATGCGCAACCGTCCGCCCCGAACAGGCCATGCGCATCGCGACGCGACAGGATTTGCCGCTGCGTTTGGTCAACGGGGCGAGGCCGCACAGAGTGCGCAAAGGGTGATAATCCTAGCCCTTGGATGGCGTGGTGCGCCTCCGCGAGCAGCGTGGCGAGGACAAAGATCATCCCGCAGGCCTTCCCAGGCCCGGCAAAGAGCGCGGGATTGTCGCCTCATGCTGCTCCACGGGCTGTCCCGGCGCGGCGTCTTCGTCCGTCTCTGGCCCGGCGATGGCGGCGGTCAGCGCGTCAAGTCGACGGGTCGCGTCCTTGATCTGGCGGTTCACCAGACGCACGCGCTCGGCCACGTTCAGCCCATGCGCGCTTGCAGCTTCAGCCGTACCGGGTGCGACCCTTAAGGCTGGACGGCGCAACACCGCCAGCGCATCATCCGCCAAGAGCCGGCGAATGCGATGCGCGCTCGGGATGCGCGCAAGCGTCTTCGCGTTCAGTTTTGCAGTGGCGCCAGGCGTCGGCGCCA
>JBIKVO010000279.1:0-4616 GCA_044356795.1 Caulobacterales bacterium | reverse complement strand
GTCGGGCGAAGAGTCGTGGTGCTCAGCCGTCGCTGAGAACAGAATGAGGCAAAAGCGCCCAACGGGGCTGTTCCGTCTCTCCAATTTGTTTTCTGACGCGAAGCGGAATGCTTCCGGCGGGCCTATCCAGAAGGCCGTCGTGCTTTGGTTGCAGGCGAGCGCTGAGCGTGCTGACCTGTAAAGCATGTCAACGCCTAACGATGATGTCCGCCTTTATCTGGAAACTGGCAAGTACGACCAGCTGGCCCACGGTTGGCCGAGGCGGAATATTTGGGATCAGTGGGCGGCGCGCAGCGCGGCGATGCGGGAAGCTCTGATAGCGCGGGTTGCGCCATATGTGGAGCGTCAACCCAAAAGCAATTTGGCTGCCGAACTGCATGTTGAAGCACGACGACGCATAGCGCCGATGGTGCGCGCGTTGTTTGTCGAGCAGGAACAGGACGTGGTGCTCGATGCGATTTCGTCTGGGTTCGTCTTGATTTCAGCCGACACCATCATCGCGCTTTTGCAAGATGAGACGGATCTGAAAACGGCTTGGCGTTTGGCGATGATGTTTCTCAAGGGCGCCAGCGCCTTGGAGATCAAAGGCGAAGACGTCGACGCTGTCGGCATGAATGATGGCTTGGCGAGCTACATCATTGCCGACGAAGTTTTCCCAAGTGCGCCTTTCATGGACGTTATCGTGCATGAAGCCGCCCATGCTTTCCACAACTGCAAGCGGGCGGGGCTGGGCCTGGCGGCCACGCGTTATCGCGAATGGTTGCTCAACATCGCCTATGGCAAGCGCGAGACGTTCGCCTATGCCTGCGAAGCGTATAGCCGCATAGTTGCCGATGCTCATTCAGTCCGCGACCGACGGGCCTACCTTGAGGAACTCAAGCGTTCGCCGCCGCCGCCGGATGATCGCGTAGATTATACCGAGTATCTGCACATCATGGCGCACGCCATTGAAGGGCGGAATGGCTGGCGGCGTATCTTAGCAGCGTGCGCACCAGCGCCGCGACGCGCTGTTGCCGCTTAGAATTACAACTTGCCGCCATGTTCGGCGACGCGCGTCCAGAACCCCATTTTTCTCGAATGCTCGGTCTTCAGCCTTGCGACAAACGCGGCGTGATCGGGCACGCCCATCCAATCTGAGATGAGCGGCGCAACGCCAGCGCATTCGAGGAAATGCCGGGCGGCGTGGTCATAACGTGAGGTGCGGGCGCGTTGGAGTGTGAAGTCGATCATCGCGCGGCGCAGCAGGGTGGCAGCGAGGGGATCCTTGGCTTCCAGCGCGTCCGCGGCCGGCGCGTAGATGTAATAAAGGTTGCCGTCCAATTCCTTCATGCGTTTGCGCACCAGCGATCCGGCTTCTCGCAACGCTGGCCATTCCAGCATGAAAGCCAGTGCACGCGACAATTCCTTGCCTGCGGCGAATGCAAGCGCTTCTTCAAGCTTTTCGTCGGCGTCGAAATCGGGAAGGCGCTTGAGATAAGCGCGTAAGGGGTCTGGCAAGAGTCGCCGTTCAAATGCACGCCAGCGATCGGCTTGCGCGTCGTCCTTTCGGTCGAGCGCGTCTAGGATCTCGGTACGGGCATCTTCTATTGGCGTCATCTGCATGATGTTGGCCGGATCGACCGTGTTCAAATGATCAAGCGCCTCTTGTGCGCGGCCGGCGCGCATCAAACGCATGGCGATGCCTGCATCATCGCGCAGTCTTGGGCCTTTGCGCATATCGGCGGCTATGAAGGCGTCAACGTCGTCTTGCGCATCGGCGATCGCGGTAAGCGAGGTGAGAAAGAAAATCGGGCGATAGTCAAAGCGTTGTGCGTTTGGGTCTTCAGGCGGTAGCGCCTCGTACTTTTCGGTGAGCGCTTGGCGAAGCGCGCCGAGCGCGGGCTTCGCGAGGCGCGATATGATTGCGCCGGGCAGCGCATCGAGGAGGCCATACCCATCCGCTTCGATGGCGGTGTAACCACGTGAGGCCCACTGAAATTGAAGATCAGGGTGGAGCGCGCCAATCGCGGCCGCAAAGTCCGCGCAAGCATCGGTAAAGATCGGTTTCAGGAGGCCGCTGGAATCGTCGGCGCGGCCGGCTGTCGGGTCCCCAAGCGCAAGGAAGGCCAGGAGCCGTTCAATGCCCAATGTGGCGTCCGCCTCCAAAAGCGGCCCGGAGATCGAAGCGCGCAGGGCGTCGAGCGTTTTTGCAAGCTCGCGGATTTTGCGCCAGTCAACGAAACTGCGGGCGCGCTTGAGGCTGGCGATCTGCTTGTCGATTTCGCGGGCGAGGGCTTCGGGATCACTTTTCAGAAGTTCGACACGCAGGCGCTTGGCCAGTGCGGGGTCATTCTCCGCCGCTTCAAGCAGGAGCGCGGCCAAGCGCTTCACGCTGAGCTTTGTAAGCGACTCGATCGTGACTGTGGGCTGCTTTCCTTTCGTTTTGGTTGTGGCGGATTTCGCTTGTGTCGTTGTTGACTTGGCGCGCGGCATGCGGGTTTTGCTCCTTTGCCAAATTGGGGCTCAGGAAGCTCAAGACTTAGAGCCAGCTTTTCTTTTGCCTCGAATGTACTCAGCGCCGCCGACGGAAGGATGCTCGCGTTATGTTGTGCTGGATCAAGTAGCATCGGGCGCCCACAGTGACGCAACGGGCGCCGACCAGAGTCGGTCGCCGAAAGGAAGAACATGATCGCCATCGTGAAGAACGACGCCGCCGCGAAACCGCCGCCCCATGGCATCGCGAATTGCCGCAAGCCCGCGAAACGCGTCTTGGCGAATGCCAACCGAAGACTTGACCTCAACACCGATAACAGCGTCCAGACCAGCTTCAATGATGAAGTCGACTGCCTCGCCGTCGCGCGGGCGATGGTGCATGATTGAAAGCGGATCAGTGTTCAACTCTGCCAGCTTGAGCAGTTCGCCATAAACAAAGCTTTCAAGCAGCACGCCCAAATGCGTCCGGTGGGCGCCGTCCAGGTCAGATATTCGGCGCAAAGACGCCAGCAAACCGGAATCAATAAATTGAACCTTAGGCGTTTTAACCAAGCGTGAGAGTGCATTGGTTGACCAGGCTGGAATGCGCCGGATAAGAAAAACATGCTCCAACAAAATCGCGTAACGATCGACGGTTTTGCTGTCCAAACCAAGTTCGCCGCCGAGTTTTCTTAGGTTCAATAGTCCGCCCGCTTGAGCGGCGATTGCGGCGAGCAAACGTGGCAGTTCTGAGAGTTTCGCCACTTCGGCGATTTCGGGGATGTCCCGGCTAGTGACCGCAGCCACATATTCGCGCATCCACAGCGCCCGCTGACCCTCTTTCAGGCCGAACACCACTTCCGGATAGCCGCCGCGCAAGACACGTTGCGGCAGCGCTGAGTTTTGCGGAGCGGGTGCGGGTGGCGGCAATCCCTCGAAGAGGCGTTTGAGCAGGGTTGGGGCGCCAGCCTCCTCGATTTCGGCTTGCGCCAATGGGTAAAGACGGACCACGCCGGCTCTGCCAGCAAGCGAATCCATGATCGGTGGCAATGTCCTGACATCGGCTGAGCCTGTGAGGAGAAACCTTCCCGCGCGCGGGTCGCGGTCCACCGCGCTTTTGATTGCAAGGATAAGGTCCGGCGCGCGCTGGACTTCATCGATGACCAGCCGGTCTGCGCCGCGAACAAAGGCCGCCGGATCGGCTCGCACGGCCGCCAGTGTCGCGGCATCGTCGAGCGACAGGAATGGCGCCCCCCGCGCGAACGATCGCGCCAGCGTTGTCTTGCCGGATTGACGCGGCCCCACCAGCACCGCGACGCGAAACGTCGCAAGGGCATCTTCAAGCAGGCCTATGGCCAGGCGGCTGACGTGCTGCGTCGACATGAGGCCTCCGGCGGAAGCGGACTGCATGCTCGGCTAATGCGGATTGCAAGGCTGGCTGATGCGGATTCAAAGCTCCGCCAATGTGGATTCTATCCTTTGTGGCGTCGCTCCAGGACGCTCTGTTTTTCTTTTGGGCGCAAAGTTGGTGCGGCAAATGTAATTGCTTTTGTCGGTAATTTGCCGTACACGTCTTCCTTTCTCAGGTGAGAAGGGCGCGTCATGGCTGCAGTTTCCGAGCGTCGTACCGAGCGTCTTGAAGTCCGAGTGCCGCCGTCGTTGCATGCCCGGGTCGCCGAAGCGGCTGCGCTCCGGGGATTGACCGTTGCTGCGTTCGTGACTTCGGCGGTTGAAGAGGCGGCCAAGCGCGCAATCAACGACGCCCATACGACGTCATTGAACGTTGCCGATTTTGAGAACCTGCTTGCCGCGCTGGATCGCCCGCCCGAGCCGAATGATGCGCTTCGCGCGGCGATGAAAAGGCATCGGGCCAATGACGAGACCGGTGGCTAAGTCGGTCGTAAACCTCCGTTGCGAACGATTGAACGTCACCCACAATCGCGCACATTTCGCCTGCGAGGTGGAGGCGCTCACAGAATACCTTCATCGTTATGCCGGCCAGACTGAGCGTGGTGACCTTGCCGCCTGTTTCGTCGCGCTTGATGCGGGCGATGCGGTCATGGGCTACTATACCTTGTCGGCTCATGCGGTTTTGCCAGGGGAACTCGATGATGTGCAGGCGAAGGGGCTTCCGCGCCATGATCGAATCCCTGCTTTCCTGATCG
>JBIKVO010000160.1:0-6922 GCA_044356795.1 Caulobacterales bacterium | reverse complement strand
CGCAATCCTTCCCCGGATGAGGCGTCGTCAATGGATGCAGGCGCTGTTTCTCTTTGCACAGCCGAAGTCTGCTCTGGCGCCTGGGATCCGTCAGTGGCCAATTCTCGCCACTGATTGGGGCTTGAAATCAGACTGCGCAAATAACTTATGTTTTTAGACACAATATCAGGCGTGAGATCGATCCGTTGCAGCCGCTCGGATTCCTCAAATCGTCCCTGCAAGGCAATCGCGACCGCAAGATTCATCCGCGTCTCGGGGCCTGCCCCCGGCAAAGCCGCCGCTTGACGCAATATGATTTCCGCATCCGCGCTGTCGCCCGTCATCAAAAACGACACGCCCAGATTGGTCAACAGCCCCGGATCATCCGGCTTGATCGCGAGCGCCTGGCGATAAATTTCACGCGCCGCATTTGGTTTGCCGGAATGATCCAATGCAACCCCCAGCGCCGAGCGCACACGCCAATCGCTCGGATCACTGGCTGAAGCGGTCGCCAATGGCGCCACTGCATCATTGCCGCGTCCCACCGCCACCAACGCCATACCGAAATGCATCAACAAAACGCGATCCGGACCAAAGCGCGCGACCGCCTGCTCGCCGACCTCCACCGCGCGTTGTGCACGCCCACCTTTGCGCAACACGTCCAGGAATGCGCGCATAGCCTCGAGATCATTCGGCGCGCGGCGAACTTCCTGCGCCCAGAACGTCATTTGTGTGAGCATGTCTTCGCGTCCGATCGCGGCGCGCGCGGCGGTATCCACCGTCGCCGCGGCCGGCCGGTTGGCGCTCTGCGATGACGCACAACCCGCCACCGCCGCCAGCGCCAGCAAGGCAATTGACGAACGCTTCATGCTCAAGGCTCCATCAAGGTCTTGCAACTTTGACTGCGCGCGCTCAACAAATGCTTAACCAGACTGACCAGCCGCGCCTGGAGACCGCCTCATGCGACCACCTTTGACCGCCGACCCCGGCCCCGCGATCGCCATTCACGCCATGACGAGCGAGGAATGGAAATCCTGGGTTCAAGATCGCCCCGCCAGCCTGGCGAAGCAAGCCGCCTTGCAGGATTTCAGGGCGCAGGCGGGCCAAGTGCTTTTGGCGCCGGCAGTCGATGGCGCGGTCGAGCGCGTCTTGCTGGGGCTGGGCGAAACGCCGATGCCGGCTTCGTTCGGCGCTTTGGGAAAGGCGCTGCCGTCTGGAGATTACCGCATCGATTTTCTGCCGGCGGGGATGTCGCTTGAGTTGTGCGCGACGGCCTTCGCCCTTGGCGCCTATGCGTTTGACCATTACAAGCCGCGCAAGCGCGAGGCGGCGCGCCTGATTGGTCTTGGCCCGGCGTTCGCGGCGGCCGATCGCGTGGCGCGTGCGGTGTATCTTGCGCGCGATCTTGTGAACAAGCCCGCCAATCTGGTTGGGCCCGACGGTTTGCATGCTGAGGCTGAAGCTTTGGCCGAGCGCATTGGCGCGCGCTTTTCAGCGATTGTCGGTGATGCCTTGCTCGCGCAGAATTATCCGATGATCCATGCGGTCGGGCGCGCGGCCGGGGAGGCGCCGCGGCTTTTGCATTTGCAATGGGGCGATGGGGATCATCCGCGCATCGCGCTGGTGGGCAAAGGCGTTACGTTCGACTCAGGCGGGCTCGATATCAAAAACGACGCCGGCATGCGGCTCATGAAAAAAGACATGGGCGGCGCGGCGAATGTCTTGGCGATGGCCGGCGCGATTGCCGAAGCCAATCTTGGCGTATGCCTCGATGTTTGGGCGCCGGTGGTGGAAAACGCAATTGGCGCGCATGCGTTTCGCCCCGGCGACATCATTGCAACGCGCAAAGGCTTGCATGTGGAAATCGACAATACCGATGCGGAGGGCCGCTTGATTCTGGCCGATGCGCTGACGCGCGCGGGTGAGGAAAACCCTGGCCTGACACTCGATTTTGCGACCCTGACGGGCGCCGCCCGCATCGCGCTTGGCCAAGACATCACGCCAGTGTTTACCGACGACGATTCGCTTGCTGCAGACTTTGCCGCCGCCAGCCGCGACACCGGCGACATGACATGGCGGTTGCCGCTCTGGCAGCCCTACGAGGCGGAAATGGACTGCATGGCGGCCGATGTCAAAAATGCCGGCGATACGAGCCAAGCAGGGGCAATCTTGGGCGCTTTGTTCTTGAAACGCTTTGCGCCGAGCAAGGCATGGGCGCATTTGGACTGCTATTGTTGGACCCTGCGGGAGCGGCCTGGGCGGCCAGTGGGTGGTGACGCCCAAGGCCTGCGCGCCGCCTTGGCCGTGATCGAGCACCGCTTCGGGAAAGCCTGACCGCCACGCTATCAACACCATATTTTGCGCCCCCCTTGCCAGACACCCACCAAATCAGGGAGACATGAGTCGTCGGCGCAACGATGCGCCGGGAACCTGAAGGGGCAAGCATGGGGCTCGAAATCGACCGGCGGCAGGCCTTGGATCTGTGGCGGCAAGTCTTGGTGACGACGGTGAAAGCCGACGAGCCGGACCTGACGGCCCGTCAGATTGCCGTGCTGATGACCGTTTATCTCTCGCCCCCGCCGCACACCGTGCGCGGGCTCGCCCAATCGCTGGGCGTGGGAAAGCCTGCGATCACGCGGGCGCTGGACACGCTGGAGCGTTTGGGTCTTGTGCGCCGCCGCCGAGACGAAAGCGACGGCCGCAATGTGCTGATCCAACGCACGGTGAAGGGCAGTGTTTATCTGTCTGACTTTGGCGATTTGATCTCAGTGCAGGCGCGCTCGCTTGAACAATCGTTTGCGCCGGAGCCGAAAGCGCTGGATTGAGCGCGGCGCGGATTCTGGTAAGGCGAAGGCATGACACATGACCCTCGCCTTACTCCCGCCAGGCCCGATATCGCTGCCGCCCATTTGCGCGGGACAGTGAATGCGGAACGCTTTTCTGATGGCGTCGCCTATCAGGTGTCTGCTGGCGTTGCACCGGTGCGCGGTGAGGCGCGCGGCGTCGCGATGCAGGAAACGCAATTGCTGTTTGGCGAGGTGTTCACGGTCTATGACGAGCGCGATGGTTGGGCGTGGGGGCAGGCTGCGCGCGACGGTTATGTCGGCTATGTCGATACCGACGCGTTGAGCGCGCCAGTGGTGACGCCGACGCATCGTGTATGCGCGTTACGCACCTATCTGTTCTCGGGGCCCAGCATCAAGACCGCCCCGCATTTTCTGCTCAGCCTGACAGCGGAAGTTGCCGTCGAAGACGATGATGGAAAACTGGCGCGGATCGCGCGCGGCGGCTATGTGGCGTCGCGCCATCTTCGTCCGATCACGGAGCACGCGTCCGATTGGGTCGCCCAGGCGGAGATGTTCTTGCATGCCCCCTATTTCTGGGGCGGCAAAGAAAGCCTTGGGCTTGATTGCTCTGGCTTGATTCAATCTGCGATGGTGGCGGCCGGGTTGACCTGCCCGCGCGACAGCGACATGCAAGAGGCAGCCCTTGGCACAGCGATCCCCATTGATTTGGCGCTGCTGCAGCGCGGTGATCTGGTGTTTTGGAAAGGACATGTCGGCGTGATGCGCGATGAAAAAACGCTGCTGCATGCCAATGCCTTTCACATGGCGACGGCACTGGAGCCGCTGTCTGTCACGGTGGAACGCCTGACGCCGCTGGTTGGCCCGATCCGCGCGATCAAGCGGTTGGGCTAGGCCACACACGCACCCAGCCCGCCACAGTTTCGCCCATCAGCCGCGCAATCCTCCATTTCGGATCTGGGGTCGCCCATGCGCGTGCACAGTCCGTTGCTTTCCCCTGCTGTCGTCCATGCTGCCGCACTGTTGACGGGCACAGCGTTTGCCGAAAAGCCTCGACAAGCCACCAAGGCGCACATCGATTATCCCGCTGTCTTGCGGCTGAGCGACGATGTGAGCGCCTATCGGCAAAGCCGCCTGATCGATCTGGAAACATTCCAACGCATAGCGCACGCACCAAACACACGGATCCTCGATGCACGCTCCCATCGCGCCTTTGTCGAGGGCCATATTGCCGGTGCGATCAATCTGCCCTCCACCGATTTCACCGCACAATCATGGACGCTCTGCGCGATCGTGATGTGCGGATCCTGATCTATTGCAACAATAACTTCGCCAACCACGCCCCGCCGGTGATGCTGAAAGCCGCCCCGCTCGCGTTGAACATCCCCACCTTCATCACTCTCTCCGGCTACGGCTATCGCAATATTCATGACCTGGGTGACGTGATCGACTTCAACGACCCGGCCGTGGCCTGGGTGCGCGGCTGATACAGCGCTTGGGCCATTCCCGATCCGATACCATTGGATCGGATTGCCAAAACTTATGGTTTCGCGCGTTTCTGTCGGAAAATGTGCTGGTCGAGGTTTGGCGTCATGCCTGCAATCAAATGCTCGCCAGATGAAGCCGCTCACGCGTGTCATTGTCTGCCGGAGACATCAACTCTTTGCGCCAATCAGCGATTGCAATGTCTTCAGCCGTTCGAACGTGTGCGATCGTCGACACAAATCTCAGGGTTGTATCGCCAACCCGCACAATGATGGGGAGGCGTGCAGTCGGTTTTTGCGGGAAGGTGCGAAAGCTGCGCCTTGCGTCACCGCGCGTCGGCGCCCGCATGGCATCATCGATTGCACTGTTTCCACCAAAGCGCTCACACTCGGCGCGCAGTCGCAAAAGCAACTGGCGACCCAAGAGCAACTGGCAACCCAAGAGTAGCTGGCGACCCAAGAGCAACTGGCGACCCAAGAGTAGCTGGCGACCAAAGGCAGGCCAATTGGCGATGGCGGCGCGAAGGGGCGCATCATTGATGAAAGCGGGCAACAATTCATCACCCTCAGCCAAACCAATCGCTCCAAAGGGAAGCGCCGCGAGCCGGTTTAGGCGCAACAAGTGCCAGTGACGTGTCAAGACGAGGCCCGGATAAGGGCCATGGCGCTCCAACATCCAGCGGCGCGCTGCCTCCGCTGAAACGATGTCGCGATCACAAACCGGACGCAGGCGATAAGCCGGCGCAAACCCTGCACCGTTCAACCCTGCACCGTTCAACCCTGCAGCGATCAACATTACGGTGCAGACTGCGCGCGACGCTTATTGCGCGTCGCACAGTGCCTGCACCATGGCGCGACTAGGATAAGCCCGTCCGCCATCAAGAACGCTGATATGACGTGGGGAGACATTGGCGGCCAGGGCCGGATCCAACCGGCTCATCCGTCGCCGAAAACGCCATGGACGCAAAAAGCCCGCCAAAACCATCTCGGGGGGGGCGGGATATCGTCCGCCATGCAAATATCCTCTTGGCGAAGCGGCGCTCGCGCCATTACCTCCAACACGATTGCCAAGTGTGCCGGCAAGGCGCTCGTCTCGATGAGCGATCTTTGGAACGTCTCAATGCAATCGACATCCCACGCTTTAGCCGTATTCAAACCGGCCTTGTTTGGCGGCATGGCGTTTGGCGGGCTTGGGGTCGCAGCCGCCCCATCCGCGTTGGACCTTCCCTTGCGCGTGTTCACAGATCTCGCGACTTGGTCATTGGACGGCGATCGGTCGACATTCGATGGACACGTCTTTGCCGGGGCGCCATCCAATCTGGTTCTGAACACCGTGTTTCTGGCGATCCTGATTGGCCCTCTGCTGCGCCAAAAACAATCCCAGAAGGCTGAGTTAGCCGCTTCGCCCCAGCGCCCGCCCCACAATGGCTTCGAGCCGTGCAAGCATCGCAGGGTCGCGCGCGTCCGGCGCAGTGATCAGCGCGTGATCGAGGCATGTATCAATCGGCGATGGCGTGCGCGGCGCCTTTGCCAGACTGGACGCGATATCTGCGATCATCACCTTCGCTTTGGTGCTGTTGGCGTGCAGCACATCCAACACATTCGTCACGGTCACTGCATCAATCTCTTCGCGCCAGCAGTCATAATCGGTCACCATTGCGATACTGGCGTAGGGCAGCTCGGCTTCACGCGCGAGTTTCGCCTCCGGCATGTTCGTCATGCCAATCACGGCGCACCCCCAGCTGCGATACAGGCGCGATTCTGCAAGCGAGGAAAACTGCGGCCCTTCCATCGCCAGATAGGTTCCCCCCTCAATGACGGGCGCCGAAGCGGCGCGCGCCGCAGCCGCCGCGATCCCTGCCAGTCGCGGACAGACCGGATGCGCCATCGACACATGCGCCACCAATCCTGGCCCGAAAAAACTCTTCTCGCGGGCAAAAGTGCGATCAATGAATTGATCGACCAGCACGAATGTCCCTGGCGTCAGATCCTCCCGCAGCGAGCCACAGGCCGATACGCTGATCACATCGGTGCAGCCGGCGCGCTTCAAAACATCAATGTTGGCGCGGTAGTTCACGTCTGTCGGGGGGAGGCGATGACCGCGGCCATGACGCGGCAGGAACACGATCCGCACGCCATTCAAGACGCCATCGAACACGCTGTCACTGGCGGCGCCGAAGCCGCTTTCGATTCGACGCCAGCGACCGTCCATGCCAGGAATGTCGTACAGGCCCGACCCGCCGATCACACCGAGAACCCATTCGCTCATTTCGCACCTCCTGCGGGCGCATCGCTGGCGCCAGGGCGCCGCCGCGTGGCGTCCGCCCAGGACCGCGCGAGGCGCAGCTACAACAGTGTCGCTGGTTCCTTCAATTCTGCATAGACGGCAAAGTCGTGGCCGTGGGCGGCCAGCGCGCGTTTGATCGCCTCCCAATCGGCGCGGACAGCGCTGTCGGCGTGCCAAAAGTCTCGCTGCAGCCATGCAACCAATGCAATCAACGCAGGGGGTGCGCCGAACCGCTGGATATGCAGATGCATCTGGCGCTGGCCCTGGCAGTGTAACGTGATGTCTGGAAATTGCCGTTAAGGCGATTGGCTATGAGTGCGTTGCCAGCCCCCGGCAGGGGGCCGGCAACGCGAATCACGCATCGGTGT
>JBIKVO010000158.1:0-6926 GCA_044356795.1 Caulobacterales bacterium | reverse complement strand
CAGCCAGCGCATCGCGGGCGGTGGGCGACAGGGGCGTCACGACAGGGGCGAGATATTCCGCCGCAAACGCCTGCGCCGATCGGGTGGCCGGATCGATCCAGACATCCCCGACATCGGCCTGCGGGCTTTGGCCCAGCACCTCACGCGCGCCGCTGGCCAGATCCATCGCCACCAGCATCGCCCGCTCCCGGCCAACGCTGTCCAGCAGTAGCGCTGACGCGCCGTCGGGCGCGATCGCGGCGACCCGGGACGCCAGCGCGTCATCCGGCGTCAGGTCGATCAGCGGGTGCCACGCGGCCGCCGATTCATCGTAGCGCCAAAGACGATCCCCCTGCGCGCCGCGGCTCTGGCGGGCAACGCGCGGGCGATTGAGGCCATCAAGATAGAAATCGGCAAAGCCGTTGGCGTTGCGCTCGATCACCGCGCGGGCGCCGGTTGTCAGGTCGATGCTGATCAACTGGGCGCGGGCGGCTGCGCGCCGGATCATCACCACAACCCGATCGGGCTGCGCCGGCGATAGGCCAAGCCAGCGGGCGCCCAGCGTTTCATCGGGGCGCAGCAGCGCTGTCGCCTGCGGCGCTGGTTCCGCGGCGGTCGCTCCATAAAGCCGGCCGGCGTCACTGCCGAGAAGCACCAAAGCGCCAGACTCCGCCCACGCCACCGAGTCAAAAACCAATGCGGCGCCAACCGGCGACGGGCCTGCCCCGATCGCCACCGGCGGCCCAAGCGGATTGGGCGCCGCCGCGGACAGGGCCGCCAACCAGGCCGCGCCCCGCCCATCGACCCAAGCCAGGCGGCGCCCATCCGGGCTGATCGACGCTTGGCGCACGGTTTCCGGCGCAAACAGCACATCAAGCCCCACAAGCGGCGGCGGCGCGGCGCGCGGCGCCTCCTGAGCAGGCGGCGGCGCACCACAGCCGGCGGCGATCAGGCCAAGGCTAAACAGAAGCGGGATCATGGCTGCGCGCATTCGTGCTTGTCTCCGCCAAGGCCGCTTACCGGCGCGCTTCACTTATGCGCACACCCGCCGTCATTGCAGCGCCGGGACAACTCGCAAGGCCGCGACAATCCCAACGCCGGTCAAGCTTAACCAATTCGGGGCATGCCGAAAACTCGCAGCCTTACTCGCGCGTCAATCGTTTGCAGTGTTGACGGTTCAGCCATAACAGCAGACCTGCGCCGCCCTAGGGCGACCAGCCGCGGGGCGCAATGCCCGCATCCAACGCGCCCGCAGCGGTGAAGGTCGTGCGGGCCGCAGTCAGCCCCACCACCGCCTGGCCGGGATCCACCTCCACCTCGCGCACGCGCATCCGCCAACACAAATGCGGCCCGGTTGCTCGGCCAGTGGCGCCGACCGCGCCAAACACCTGCCCCTGGGCCACCCTGTCGCCGGCTTTTACGTCGATCCGGCTGAGATGTAGATATTGCGTGATCACGCCTTGGCCGTGATCGATGAATACGAGGCCGCCGTCGAAATGCATGCCGGCCTCGGCCAGCACCACTTTCCCGCTGGCGGGCGCGCGCACCGGCGTGCCCGTGGGTGCGGCGATGTCCATGCCCATATGGGGGGCGCGCGGTTCCCCGTTCAGCACCCGTTGATTGCCCCAGGCCCCCGACTGAACGCCGCCCTCCACAGGCCAGATGAAGCCGTCAAGGAAGCCCTGGATCGGCGCGCGCGAGCTGCGCCCCTGGGCCTTCAAGTCCCGCTCCCGCGCGAGGCGGGCCTGGAAGGCGGGGTCTGTCGGCGGGTTGACGGTGGATGGCGGCAGCCCGCGCACCGACTGCACCACATAGGCGCGGTCGGCGACTGGGAAGGTCAGGGTTTCGTTGCGGCCGGGGCCCTTTGGATTGAAGGTGATCTGCAGCGATCCGGTCGCGTCGCGATCAATGCCGATGACCACGAGGCCGGCATCATCGGCCTGCACAGTGCGCCCGCCAGCGACGGTGACGCTGGCGTTGAAGGACGTCCGGCAGACCACAATGCCGCCCTTGCGGAACTGGCCGGCGCATTCGCTGGGCCCGACCCATTCCGGGAGCGGCGGCGGCGGCGCCGGGATCGGCGGCAACATGATCGTGGTTTTATCCGGCGTTGTTGGGTCCGGCGCGGTTGCGGGCGGGGCCAAAGGCGCTGCGTCCGCAGCCGGCGGGGCGGCGGGCTCGGCCCGTCCGGCGCAGCCAGCCGTCAAGCCCAGGACCGCCATCGCCAAGGCCGAAAAGACCACCGCGCGAGCGCCCCACACGCCATTCATCCGGCAGCCTCGTTCAATTCTTTCCAACGCTGGATTGCCTCGGCATGGCCGCGATAGGCTTCCTGCACATCAACATTCCAATAGCGCAGGTCATCCAGCGGGATCAGCGCGCCCGATACCGCACAGCGCACATAGGCGCCTTTGCGCAGAACGGTATAATCGGCGTCTTCATACCGGACGAGCGCCAGTTGGCCGATGGGGTCAATCTTGTTCATCTACCCAGTATATCGCGCGTCGCCCTCCCCCGCCATCGCCAAGAGCGCGGCATTGAACGGGCGTCGATCCAACCGCTGAACTGTGATATTCTACCAGAATGAACGCGCCGCTTATCCCCCCATTGCCGAGCGCGCCGGTGCTCGCGGCGCCGCGCAAATACACCGCGGCGGACGTGTTTTACCTACTGCAGATTGGTTTGATTGATCGGGCCGCGCGGTTTGAGTTGATCGACGGGGAGTTTGTGGGGATGTCGCCAAAGGGCCGATTTCACGAAGCGATGCGTGAGCAAGTGGCGTATTGGCTGCAGTCGGTCTGCACGTCGGGATTCCGCAGCCTTCAAGAGCACACGCTGGTGCTGGCTGATGGGCTGATCCTGCAGCCGGACTTCATCCTCTACAACGCTGACCGCCGGATCGCCGATGCACCGCTCACGGGCGCCGAATTGCGGCTGGTGATTGAGGTTGCCGACACATCCTGGACGCACGACGCCCAAACCAAAGCCGCGCTGTACGCCGCCCATGGGGCGCCGGAATATTGGGTGATCGAAGCCGTCCAAAAAACCGTGCGCGTTCATCGCGCGGGCCAATCGGGGGCCCCATCGCCGGGCTGGGGCGACATCCAAGACATCAAGGCCGGCGACGCCATTGCACCGCTTTGCGCCCCCGACGCGCCATTCTCCACGACTTGAAGCAACCCGCCTAAGCGGCCGGCGCCGGGGCCGGCGCGAAGCTTGGATGCACCACCGCGCCATCGCGGGTCAGCAACGCGCCCTTGATGATCTCGTCCTCCCAAGCCGGGGCAAACCCTTTGCTGTCCTTGTCGGTCAGGAGCGGCAGCAGATTGAGCAGGTTTTTCGCATATAGCGACGAAGAATCCCCCGCCATCCGCGACGGCAGATTGGTGAAGCCGGCGATCGTCACGCCATTGTCGGTGCGCACGATCTCATCGGCCTTGGTCAGCGGGCAGTTGCCGCCTTGGGCTGCCGCCAAATCGATGATCACCGCGCCCGGCTTCATCGTGGCGACCATCTCAGCCGTCACCAGGATCGGCGCGGCGCGGCCAGGGATCAGCGCAGTGGTGATCACGATGTCCTGCTTGGCGATGTGCTCCGCCACCAGGGCCGCCTGCTTGGCCTGATATTCCGGGCTCATTGCCTTGGCATAGCCGGCGGCGGTTTCGGCCTGCTTGAACTCGTCATCCTCGACCGCCACGAATTTCGCCCCCAGCGAAACCACCTGCTCTTTGGTGGCCGGGCGCACATCGGTGGCCGTGACCACCCCCCCGAGACGGCGCGCGGTGGCGATCGCCTGCAGGCCAGCAACGCCGACGCCCATGATGAAACACTTCGCAGCGGCGACCGTGCCGGCTGCGGTCATCATCATGGGGAAGCCACGGCCATACAGCACCCCCGCTTCGATCACGGCGCGATATCCGGCGAGGTTGGCCTGGCTTGACAGCGCATCCATGGCTTGGGCGCGGGTGATGCGGGGAATGAACTCCATCGCAAACGCAGTGAGGCCCTGGCGCGCCCAGGCCTCGATCTCGGCCTTGGCTCCGTAGGGGTTCACCAGCGCGACAAAACCCGCGCCTTTACGCAGCGCCTGCAGGGATGCGGTTTCCGGCGTGCGCACAGCCAAAAGCATGTCGGCGCCCGCCAACACCGTGGACGCATCGCCCAGCGTCGCGCCGGCGGCGGTGTATTGCGCGTCTGGCACGCTGGCCCCGAGGCCGGCGCCGCTTTCGATCGCAACGCTGTGGCCGGCGGCGATGATCTTTTTCACCGTGTCGGGGGTGGCCGCGACGCGGCTTTCACCGGCGGCGCGTTCCTTGAGCACTGCAATCTTCATGGCTTCCGCCTCCCGCGCCGTAGTCGAACGATGGTCTTTGGGGGTCTATGGGCTGCGATCAGCCGGCCAAGGCCAGAAGACCCATGGTGATCGCGCCGCCAACGCCCAGCAACACGACGGTGATCGCCGTCGTCACCCACCAGGCGCCGCCCATTTTCATGATCAGGCCGGCCAAAACGCAGATCACCGCATAAACGATCAGGCCCGTCCACCAGCCAAGGCCAATGGCGAAAGCGAAGGTGAACATGGCCACCGACGCCGCAATCAGCACCGCCCCCCATTCCGTGACCTTCATAAAGCCGCCGAACACAGACTTGTGCTCCGCGATGTCCATCTCGCCGTGGTGGTAATCGCCGCTGTGGTGTCCGCCGCTATGGTGTCCGCCGCTATGGTGTCCGCCGGCCATTGCCGCTCTCCTCGCCAGAAACTCGGGCCGCATGGATGGGCCGCTAAAAAGTTTGGGCCTGTATAGAGGCGTTCGCGCGCGGCGCAAGGCGGGGGGGCTGGGGGTGCCCCCACCCCCGCACGGCGCCAAGCCGATCAGTTGCGAAAAATCCGCCAGCCTTAAGCGCAGGCCGGGCGCAAACTCCGCCGCGATGGCGGTTTCGGGATGAATGACCCGCGGTTCGCCGTACCAGCCAGCTGGATCGAGGCGCAGCGTTGTGTCGGCGATTTCAATGATCAGCAGCACATCAGGCCCGCGCACGTCCGCCACCGCCAGGCGGGAGTCGAACAGCCAGAATCAGAGACAGGCTCGTCGTGCTCGCTGAGATGCAGGCTTTTGTCGGGCGCGACCCTGATATCGGGGCCGGCATTCGTGATTAGCCGGCGATTGATCTCCACGTTCCATTCAATCGTGCGGCTTCCATCAGCGGGTATCTCAATCCAGTCCCCATCGATCAACTCGAGGTGAAGGTCGGCGGGGAAAACGCCGGCGGCGTCCATCGCGTGATACTCATCCCGGCTGATGCGATGTCGGACCGGTTCGCGCGGCGCGCGTGTGGGAAAGCGGGGTGGGCGCATTCATGGCTTAAGGCTATCGAAGCAGCGCGGCCCGCGCCACAAAAGCACCCTGGCGCAGCCCCCGCTCTGCCGGCCCCTTTCCTCTCGTCGCAACGCCCCCCATACTGTCGGCGGACGCAAGGAGATCATCATGGCCGACGGCGGCGGAACGGGCGCAGATTTCGATTGGACGAAGGCCGGGCGCATCCTGGCGGATGCCGCCGTCGGGGCCGATGATGGGGAATTGTTCGTCGAGGATAGCCGCTCGGAAAGCTTCCTGTGGGATGACGGCCGCCTGAAATCGGCCAGCTATGACGCCACCCAGGGCTTTGGCTTGCGGGTCGTGTCTGGCGAGATGGCGGGCTACGGCCATTCCAGCGCGCTCGACGAAAGCGCCATCGCGCGCGCCGCTGAAGCCGCCGTGCTCGCCAAGCGGGGCCATGCTGGCAGCCTGGCGGTCGGGCCGCCGCGCACCAACCAGCAACGCTACGCCGATATCGATCCGCTGTCTGAGCCGAGCTTCACCGCAAAAACAGAGCTGCTCGCTGAGATCGACGCCTATTGCCGCGCCCGGGATCCAGCGGTTGTGCAGGTGTCGGTGTCGCTGGCGGGATCGCGCCGGGCGATTTCAGTTCTGCGCCCTGACGGCGCGCGTATCGACGACGCCCGTCCGCTGGTGCGCGTGAATGTGAGTGTGACGGTGGAGCGCAACGGACGCCGCGAAAATGGCTCGGCCGGTGCTGGCGGGCGCGTTGCGTATGAAGATTTCATCAAGCCCGACGCATGGAAAAAGCTTGCCGATGAGGCCATCCGCATTGCGCTGGTGAATTTGCAATCGGTTCCCGCGCCGGCCGGCGAAATGGATGTGGTGCTAGGCCCGGGATGGCCCGGCGTGCTGCTGCATGAAGCGGTAGGCCACGGGCTTGAAGGCGATTTCAACCGCAAGGGCACAAGCGCCTTCGCCGGCATGCTGGGCCAACGTGTGGCGGCGCCCGGCGTGACGGTGGTGGACGACGGCACATTTCAGGATCGCCGCGGATCGCTCACGGTGGATGATGAAGGCACGCCCACCGGTCGCACGGTGTTGATCGAAGACGGCATCCTGAAGGGGTATCTGCAGGATCGCATGAATGCGCGCTTGATGGGCGTGGCGCCGACGGGCAATGGCCGGCGCGAGTCCTACGCTCACACTCCCATGCCGCGCATGACCAACACCTTCATGACCGCGGGCGCGCACGACCCCGGCGAAATCCTCCGCACACTGAAGAATGGCGTGTATGCGGTGAATTTCGGCGGCGGCCAGGTGGACATCACCAGCGGGAAATTCGTGTTCCAGTGCACCGAAGCGTACAAAGTGGAGAACGGCGAGATCGTCGCGCCGATCAAAGGCGCAACCCTGATTGGCGACGGGCCGTCGGCTCTGACAAGGGTGACGATGGTGGGCAATGATGTGAAGCTCGACGAGGGCGTCGGCACATGCGGCAAAGCCGGACAAAGCGTGCCGGTGGGCGTTGGCCAGCCGACGCTGTACATCACGGGCTTAACGGTCGGCGGGAGCGGGTGAGGGAGTATCGGCGAGTTGACTTGACAGCCATGAAGGACAACGCAACCT
>JBIKVO010000159.1:0-6926 GCA_044356795.1 Caulobacterales bacterium | reverse complement strand
TCTCGGCGAGCCTTAATCGACGGTAAGCACGATTTTCCCGAAGTGATCGCCACGCTGCATGGTTTCCAGCGCTGCCCGCGCATCCCGCCACGGAAAGCGTGCACCGATGACCGGCTTGATCGCATGCAGGCTGAGCGCGCGGTTCATGGCTTCGAAATTTTCACGCGACCCCACAGACAGGCCCTGCACGCGCGCATTCGTCCAGATCAGCATCGGGATCGCAAGCGGCTCGGCCGGGCCAGTCAACACGCCAATAATCGCCACATGCCCGCCCTGGCGCACGGCTTTCAATGATTCCATCAGCGTCTTTGCGCCGCCGACTTCCAAGATCAGATCTGCGCCGCGGCCGCCCGTCGCTGCGCGCACACCGGCAGACCAATCAGGATTGGTCTTATAATTGATCCTATGATCGGCGCCCAAGGCTTGCGCGCGCGCCAGCTTTTCATCGGACGATGATGTGATAATCGTGCGCAACCCCATTGCTTTGGCGAGCTGCAGCCCGAATATCGAAACGCCTCCGGTGCCCTGCAACACCACCGCATCGCCGGCCTGCACCGCACCATCCACCGCCAACGCACGCCACGCCGTCAAGGCCGCGCACGGAAGACATGCCGCTTCCTCGTCGCTCAAATGCGCAGGCGTGGCAATCAAGCCATCTTCGGAAATCTTCAGAAATTGCTGCCCGCACCCATCCCGCGGGCCACCGAGAGAACCGCGCAATCTTTCCTGCGTCGGCGGACCGGCAATCCAGGTGTCGGAGAAAAACAAACTCGTCACCCGGTCGCCCGCCTTGAAGCGTGTCACGCCAGGGCCAATCGCTTCTACGACGCCGGCGCCATCAGAGAACGGAACCAGCGGCAGCGGATGATTGGCGCCGTACAAGCCAGAAACCATGAGCAAATCGCGAAAATTCAGGGAAATCGCCTTGATCCGAACGATCACTTCGCCTTGACCTGCAACAGGATCAGGGCGCTGCGCCAGTGTTAGATGGTCAAGCCCATAAGCGCCTTGAATCTCAAGCACCTGCATCAAATCCTCCCGCAATCCGGCTTTGTTCGTCTTACACTTTCTGCAACACCAACGGCGATATCAGCGCAAGGCCCAGCGCGGCAAGTCCGGCCATGGCCAGATATCCGAACGCACCGACCGCATCATGCAGCGCCCCCGCTGCGAGCGCCGCAAGCCCCATAAACAACCCCGCCGCGAGCGCTGCATAAAGGGTTTGTGCGAATGCGGAGATTTCTTCCGGCGTTTCTTGCTGGATCAGACGCATCATCCCAATATGGGTTGCCGCAAAACTTAACGCATGCAGCGCCTGCAGCGGCCACAGCAAGGCCAAGGGCGGCGATGCCGCAAAGCAGCTCCAGCGGATCAGCCCACCCACGGCGCCAAACGCGATCAGCATCGCCGGTTCAAATCGTTTTTCCACCCGCGGCAGCATGAATAGCAAAACGATTTCCGCCAGCACGCCAAAAGCGATCAGCAATCCGATCACCAAATCGGCAATCCCCTGATCGCGCCAAACAATCGCGGTGAAGTTATAGAAAAAGGCGTGGCTTGCCTGGATGAGGCCCGCGGCGGCCAACGCAAGCGCAAACCGGGGTTGGCCCAGCAAACGCGCGCCCAATCGAAAGCGCTCCGAAAAGCGCAATGTATGGGCGGTTCCGTCTGTAGGATCGGCGCGCAGTCCGATCCAGGCGGCGGCGGCCATCGCGAGGTAACATCCCACAATCGTGGCGGGGGCAGCGTGGACGCCAAACCATCCAACCAATGCACCGGCCAAAACAGTCGACACAACGAACGCACCGGAAACTACCGCGCGACACATCCCATAGGGCAATCCATCGGCGCGCAAACTGGTGCGCAGCGCGCCACCCTCGACCAAGGGTACAATCGCCTGCGCCGCCGTGGCCCCGGCAAATCCCAGCAGCAGCAGAGACCAAAAGCCGTCTGCAAAGAAAAATCCGACATGCAAAGACAACGCCGCCGCAGCCAGCAATTTCATTGGCAAGGCGCGATCGGAGAACCCATCAGCCCAAGTCGCAATCAAGGGTCCAACAAGAATGCGCGCCATTTGCGCCGCTGACAGCACGGCGGCGATCTCCACGCCATTCAATCCGCGACTTTCCTCAAGCCATCGCGGCACAAACGGCATGGCTACGCCGAACGCGGCAAACAACAGCGACATAACCAATGTGATCCGCGTCGACGGGCTCGCGGCGATTTTGGCCCAAGTGAGGCTGGCTGATGTCATCAGTCCAGATCATACATACGCGAGCAAAACTGGCAGGTGGCGTGCAGCCGCCCTGCCTCGTCGCGCAGATCATCCATCTCCTCGCGCCTGTAGCGCGACAGAATCGCCTTCAAGCGATCGACGTTGCAGGTGCAGCGATCCTGCACCGGCATCGGATCGGCCACCCGCACGCCGTCTTCATGAAAAAGCCGATAGGCCGCCAATTCCGGCGCCATGTCGGGATCAATCAGCTCTTCATCGGTGAGGCTGGCAAACAGGATCTGCGCGCGCGACCAATCCTCATCGGTGTCGCCGCGCGCCTGATCGGCCGCAACGCGCTGAATCAACATGCCCCCGGCACGCCAAATTGTGGCGTCGCTTTCCACCAATTGCCCAACCGCCAATTTTACCCGGGTTGGCGTTTGCTCCGACACGGTGAAGTATCTTTCGGCACACTCGGCAAGGCTTGCGCCTTCTAAGCCGACAATGCCCTGCAAAGTGTCGGTGTCTGGCCCCTGATCCAGCAGAATGCCCAGCGCCGCATCGGCGCCCAACAGCTCCCACGGCGCCATGCGCGGGCGATCGATGGCGGCGGCGTTTTTGATGCGCGCATAGCCGCGCACGCCGCCGTCCTTGCGCCACTCCGCAACCAACAGGCTCATCGCGCCATCGCCTTCAGCCTGAATGGTCAACACATGGGCCGTTTTCAGCATCGACCCGATGAGCGACGCCAAAGCCAAAGCCTCGCCCAACAGCATGGCAGCCGCGCGCGGATAATTGTGCCGCCGCAAAATCGGATCGATCGTATCAGCGCCCAGTTGCACCGACCGTCCGCGCACCGGCGCGCCATCAAGCAAGAAGGCCAGCGTGGCGTCAGCCATGCCCTACCCGACCTTGCCGAAGCACCACAACAGCACGGCCTTTTGCGCGTGGATGCGGTTTTCAGCCTCATCAAACACCGCACTTCGCGGCCCGTCCATCACGGCATCCGTCACTTCCTCGCCGCGATGGGCAGGCAAACAATGCAAAAACACCGCATCCTTGTGGGCTTTGCCCATCAGCGTTTCATCGACAGCGAACGGGGGAAACGCGGCCATCCGCTCGTCCTTGTCGGTATCGCCCATCGAGACCCAGGTATCGGTAACAACGACATCAGCCCCCGCCACCGCTTTGCGCGGATCGTGGCCGACATCGATCGCCCCGCCCGCTGCGCGCGCGGCCTCAATCACTTGCATGCGTGGCGCGTAGGCTTTTGGCGTGGCGATCCGCAGGTGAAAACCAAGGGCTGGTGCGGCCTCGATAAAGCTTGCACAGACATTGTTGCCATCTCCCACCCACGCGATCTTGCGGCCGCTGATATCGCCCAGGCGCTCCTCAATAGTCATCAGATCGGCCAGAATCTGGCATGGATGCGAGAGATCCGTCAGGCCATTGATCACCGGCACGGTAGCAATCGCGGCGAAATCCAAAACATCCTGATGCGCGTTGGCGCGGATCATCACCGCATCCACCATCCGCGACAGCACGCGCGCTGTATCTCCCACCGACTCGCCCCGGCCCAATTGCATGTCTGCCGCGCTCATACTGATCGCCGAGCCGCCCAATTGCCGCATGGCCATGTCAAACGACACGCGCGTGCGCGTGCTCGCCTTCTGAAAGATCATCGCCAGAACATAATCCTTCAATGGCGCATCAGCATCCACCCGACCCCGCAGCCAGCCGGCGCGCGCTTTTTTGCGCGCATGCGCCTCATCCAGAATCGCGCGTAACGCTGCTTTCGGGAGCGGCGCCAGATCCAATAAATGCCGCATGATCTTAAGCTGCTTTCGCGCGCGCGTCCGCAAGGGCTGCATCAAGCGCTGTGATCGCTTCGCTGATCAGGCCAGCGTCGACAGTCAAAGGCGGCGCGAGTCGCAACACATTGTCCCCCGCAACGCCGACCAGCAGTTTGTGCGTACGAGCGTGCGCCTGGACGATTTTCGGATCAATCGTCAGCTTGACGCCGCGCAGCAATCCCTTCCCGCGGGTTTCAACCACAAGATCGGGATGGCGATCCTTCAAGCTTTCCAGGCCCTGGCCCAACTGGTTTGCAGCCTCGACGACATGGGCGAGAAATTCCGGCTTCGCCAACTCCTCGATCACCGCCAGTCCCACCGCCATCGCCAGCGGATTACCTCCGAACGTGGTGCCATGGGCGCCGCGCACCATGCCTTTGGCCGCCTCTCTGGTAGCCAGGATTGCCCCCATCGGGAAACCGCCGCCAACCCCCTTCGCCACCGCCATAATGTCGGGCGTCGCGCCGCTCCATTCATGCGCCCAGAGTTTGCCGGTGCGCGCAGCGCCGCATTGCACTTCGTCGAAAATGATCAGGAAGCCCTCTTTGTCAGCCAGTTCGCGCAGACCTCTCAAGCATGGCTCCGGCACGGCGCGACAGCCGCCCTCACCCTGCACCGGTTCAATAATCACCGCAGCGGTGGTTGGCCCTATCGCCGCCTTCAGCGCGTCATGTTCGCCAAACGGCAGCGAAACAAAGCCCGGCAGGCGCGGGCCAAAACCATCCAGATAGGCCGGATTGCCGGCGGCGTTGATCGCGGCGTAGGTGCGCCCGTGAAACGCGCCTTGAAATCCAATCACGTCGATCCGTTCTGGGGCGCCGTTTGCGCTGTGATATTTTCGCGCCATTTTCAGCGCGCCTTCGATCGCCTCCGTGCCGGAATTGGTGAAGAACACCTGATCGGCAAAACTGGTTTCAACATAACGCGCCGCCAATTCTTTTTGGCCCTTGATCTGAAACATGTTCGACAGATGCCACAGCTGCCCGGCCTGGGCCGTGAGTGCGGCGACCAGCTTGGGGTGGGCGTGGCCAAGCGCATTGACCGCGATGCCGGCGATGAAATCGAGATAGCGATCGCCCTGCTCGGTCCATAAATGGGCGCCCTCTCCGCGGACGAACACCTGCTCCGGCGGGGCATAAACAGGCAAAAGCGGGTTTTCGACGGCAGACATAAGCTTGGCTCCCCAGAGGCAAGGAAGCACGGACCCTTGCGGCGCCGCGGCCACAGCGTCAAGGGCGGTATGGCGATGGGCGACCTTGGCGCACCGATAAAGCCTCTGGATCAAGCGCTGCATCTTGCCGTCTGGACCGCGCGCCCGTGGCGCCGACCTCATCGCCATGACCGACCCGCCCGCTTGGCCAGTCGACCCACCGCCGCGGCTGCAGCCTTGATCGCCGCGCCCCCGCTTGCGCATTTGGCAACCGCCCATCGCGGCCTTCACAGCACGAGGATGGCGTTCATGGCCGATGCGGCGGAGGGCGCGATCGTGCGCCTAAGCGGCCCCATCAATGCGCGCAACCCTCAGGCCGACGATCTCGACGGCCAGGACGTTCTGGTCACCTTCAACGGGCCAGCCGCATGCATGTCGCCGCATTGGCGCACGGATGTGTCGCGTGTGTCGCGCGCGGCGACTGATGATGATGAAGATGTGCAGGTGCGCGGCCAGGCGCGCGTGATCACCGACATCGCGTTATTCCGCCGCCGGATTGATGATCTCGCCGCCATGATTAGGCAGCCATGATTAAGCCGCCATGATTAAGCCGCCATGATTAAGCCGCCATGATTGAGCCGCGCCACACAGGGATTGGCGATTATCCCGTGTGGCCAACGGCGCATAGGCTTTCAGGTTATCTTGAGCGCCTGTCTCCCGCAATCGTCGCATTTGAAATTGCGGTGCGTGACGTGAGGGTCATCTGCAAATTGCACCAGACCTTTCCCGCAGAAGACCGCCGCAGCATTGCTGCACGTCTTGCACGCTCACACCGCGAGCAAGCCCGTGCGGTTGCCGACAAATCAGCGCTCCATGCGGTGATCAGCCTCGAATGCTTGGCGCGCACCCGCAAACTGCACCTGCGCACGAAATCGTCGCGTTTCGGTATTGGTCCGGGTGTCAGCGCCTACCGTCAGATTGGCCACGCGCGGGGCAAAGACACGATGAACGGCATTCAATTGCCTTGACAGCCAAGCGTGCTGGTCCGGCCAGGCTTCCTGGTTTTTTGGATCGACATTGGATTGGTAGATTGCAGTGCGGGCATCGGCAAGTTCCTCCCACTCCAGACGCGCGCCACGTTCGCCTTCAATCACGTCCTTTTGCAAGAGCCGCTTTTGAAAATGGCTCTTTGCGGAGGCGTCCCAGAGATAGAGTTCGGCCCCGATTTGCTGTTTCGGCCGGATCAAACAGGCCCCTCATGCAAAACCGCGACACCCAATAGAATATTGATCCAAGACTGAGCCTGCGCCTCACGATTGCCGGGAAGCTCAGCGTCATCGAGGGCGCGCACCGCCTGAGCGACCGAACGCGACCAATTCTTTGGTTGAGACATCATGGTGCAAGGAAGCGCAAGATTTTCAGCCTGCGCCAGCAAGGGCGTGAAGTCGCAAGACTCGCTGACCCAAACCTTGCAAGGCTCCGCCGGCGTCAATCGCCGCCGGGTTTTTGATTTTTCAGCGTTTGATAAGGCATCGATCATTTGCCGCTGTCGGAAGCGTCAATCGATGCACCTCACGATGAGTGAGTATGTCTCTGTCCGAACATGACAGAGCGTTCGCTCTCAATAGGTCACCCTCGGTTCAAGTGTCTTGGCGAACTCAATCCACTTGGTCACTTCCGCCAATGTCGGCGCGCGGCGCACTTTTTT
>JBIKVO010000156.1:0-6940 GCA_044356795.1 Caulobacterales bacterium | reverse complement strand
ATCGCGTTCGAGTTTTTTCACGCCCGCAAGGCTCCCGAAGCAGGGATGCCGCCACAGCGCCATGAAGACGCGCGCCAGTTGCGGCACAAGCGGGAAGCAGATCATGCACGGCGCGCATTCCGATCCGCTTGGATCGGACTGCCCAAACTTATGACTCAGCGCGTTTTCTAACGATCAACCGGTTTCCACTTGATCGGAAACGCGCCAGAGCAAATTCCGATCCTCGGGACGAGCGCGCCAGCGCTTGCCTGGGGCCCAAAACCCGTGACGGCTTTGGTTCTCGGGTCTCGCTCCGCGCGCCCGGGAATGGGTGCTTCGTGAAGCGATCGCGCTTCGCAGGCGTCTCCTCGAGGAGAAGGGGCGGCGAAGCCGACGGCTGTGGGTGTTTTCCCCTTATCCCCGCCATTTTCCGGACGACGCACCCTTGTCACTCATATCCCGCCGTTACTGGCATAGTGTCAGTCGCGGTGGCGAGCGCAAGACCGATAAATCTCAAGGACGCCAAGCCCGGAGGTGAGCATGGGTCTGTGCTCGCCGTTTCATCGCCCCCAAACAGTCGCTTGGGCCGCTCGAAGCGAAGCCCGCTTGCGCAAAGACGCGACAGGATGGACGCCGCCGTTTTTCATGTCGGCATTGATGTTTCCAAAGACCGCCTCGATGGTCATGTGCACGAGACAGGCGAGCGGTTCAGTTTCGCCAACGACACCAAAGGCATCGCCGGCTTGGCGGCGCAGCTGCTGGCGCTGGGGCCGCGCCTTGTGGGCTTTGAGGCCGCAGGCGCCTATGAGGTCCTTGCGTCCGCGGCCTTATCGCAGGCCGGGCTGCCAGTCGTCGTGGTCAATCCCGCGCAAGTGCGCCGGTTTGCCCAGGCGCTCGGCGAACGGGCCAAGACCGACGCGATCGAGGCGGCCGTGATCGCGCATTTCCTCGTCGCCACACAGCCCGAGGTCAGGCCGCTAGAGGATGAAGACACCCGCCATCTCAGCGACTTGGTCCCCGCCGCCGGCAGATCGTGGCGATGATCACCGCCGGGCGCCAACGCGAACGCACTGCCCCGCTGGGGGTGAAAACGAGCATCGCACGCCTGCTCAAGGCGTTGATGCGCGCGTTGGAAAGCCTCGACGGCGATCTCGACGACGCGATCAAGGCTTCGCCGGCCTGGCGCACGAACGAGGATTTGTTGGCCTCAGTCCCCGGCATTGGGCGCGTCATCGCGCGCACCGTAATTGCGGATTTGCCCGAGCTCGGTCGCCTCGACCGACGCCAAATCGCAGCCCTTGCAGGTCTTGCCCCCTGGACCCGCCAATCAGGCCAATGGCGCGGAAAAAGCTTCATCGGCGCAGGCAGAGCCGATGTCATCAGCGCGCTTTACGTGGGCGCGCTGGTCGCCGCGCGGCACAATCCTGGGCTCAAGGCCTTCCGCGACAAGCTGATTGCAGCCGGCGAACCGAAAATCGTCGCCCTCGTCGCGGTGGCGCGAAAACGCCTCACCATCCTCAACGCTATCCTCAGAGACCAAACCCCATGGCGCCCTCAAAACGCTTGACCGGAAAGACAGTCGCTCACCTGGACCTGCAGGCCACCCTCTCCGTGGCGATTGATCCAGGAGATTGATCGACTATCCCCCGGGGCCCTCAAGGAGGAAGGCTGGCGTGTTTTGAACACCGGTTCATGGAGAAGGCGGCTTCGGCCCGGGCTGTGTGCCCCTGTTTGCCTGTGTTGGCGCCAGGATGAGCGCTGTGTGTCTTGCGTCATGGACAAACCGCGCCGGGGCACGAGAGTGGCGATTATTGATATTGCGCGGGGAATGGGCAGGATGAAAGCCGTCGTCGAGTTCTTCAAAGAATGGTGGTGGGTGCTGGCAAGCATCGCAGCGATCGTGCTGGCGCTGGCGGCGTTTATAGGCCCCGGGCCACCGCGCAGCGTGACGATTGCGGGTGGGGCGGCAGGCGGCGCCTATGCGCGCGCCGCTGAAACTCTGGCCAAGGCGCTGCGTGACGTGGGGGTTTCGGCCGACGTCATCGCCACCCAGGGCACGGTGGATAATCTGCGCCTGTTGCGCGCTGACAGCGGCTCGCGCGCGGATGTGGCGCTGGTGCAGGGCGGCGTTGCGACGGAGGCGGATGCGGCAAATGTGCGGTCGCTGGGCGGGGTGTTTCTGGAGCCGGTATGGGTGTTTGTCGTCGGCAAGCCGGGCGCTGAGGCGCGCGAATTTGCAGTCTTGCGCGGCAAGCGCGTGGCCATCGGGGCGGAAGGCTCTGGCGCGCGGGCGGCGGCGGAACGCTTTTTGCGCGATCAGGATTTGCTGGCGGCGATCACGGCCATCCCGCTGGGCGGCGCCGAGGCGGCGGCGGCGCTGAAAAGCGGCGCGGTAGATGCGGTGGTGCTGGTGGCCAGCCCATCGGCGGCGTGGGTGCGCGCGCTGGCGGCCGATCGCGCGGCCACGCTGATCGGTTTTGAGCGCGCGCCCGCCTTTGAACGGCTGTATCCGTTTGTCGCGGGGGTTACGGTGCAGGCTGGCGTCCTGGATCTCGGCGCCGATCTGCCGGCGCGGCCAACGCCGCTGGTGGCGCTGACGGCGCAGATTGCCGTGCGCGAGGATTTGCATCCTGCGCTGCAAGGCGTGTTGCTGGAGGCGATGAAGCGCCTGTATGCGCGCGGGGACGTTTTGTCGCCGCCGGGGGCGTTTCCTGATCCGGTGCGGGTTGATCTGCCGTTGTCGGAAGAGGCGCGTCGCTATTACGAAACCGGCCCCACCTTCCTGCGCCGGGTGCTGCCTTATTGGTGGGCGAATCTATTGGAGCGCGCCTGGATCGTGATCCTGCCGGCGTTGACATTGTTGATCCCGCTGATCCGGGCGGCGCCGCCGGTGTATCGCTGGCGAGTGCGGTCGCGGATTTATCGCTGGTACCGCGATCTCACTGCGCTGGAGATCAAGGGCCGCAATGCGCAGACTGAGGCCGAACGGTCGCAGGCGCGGGCGGGCCTGGCGCAAATGCTGCGCGAAACGGCGCAGATCGAGGTGCCGTTGGGCTATGCCGATGAACTGTTTCGCCTGCGCAGCCATATCGCGTTCGTCGATAATCTTGTCGCCGCCGGGCCGGCGGAGGAGGTCGCCTGATCGCGACAAAGGCGCGCGGCCCTCGATTGCGGCGCGGTCTTGTATCCAAACCGTTGCAGGGACGGGATACAGCAATCCTGCAACGAAGGAGCAGTGACCATGAGCGCGGGAAAGCGGATGAAGCAGTTGGGATTTGCTGCAGCGGCGGCCTTGTCGGCGGCGATCGTCGCCGGCTGCGCGAGTATGCCGGCAGCGGCGCCGGCCCCAGCACCCGCTCCAGCGCCGAGCCTTGCCTTCGTGCTCGACGGTTTTCCCCAGGCGCCGGCCTCCCGCCCGCTGCCAACCGCGGCGCTGCAAACGATCGCGTTTGCGTCCTGCTCCAACGAGGAATGGACCCGCGATCAAAAGGCGTTTGAACAGATCACTGCGTTGAAGCCCGATCTGATGCTGTTTTTGGGCGACAATGTGTACGGCTCCGACACCGCCGACGACCCTCAATTGTCCGGCCTGCGCGCCGCCTATTGGCAGCAGAGCCGGCGGCGGGAATTCATCGCCCTGGCCGAAAGTGTGCCTTATCTCGCCATCTGGGACGACCACGACTTCGGCAAGAACGACGCCGGCGGCGACTTTGCAGGCAAGGTGCTGGCGCAGGCGATGTTTGACCGCTTCTGGCGCATCGGCCCGGATAGCCCGCAGGCCCACCCTGAGGGCGTGTACGGCGCCTATCAGATCGGCCCCGCCGGCCAGCGCGTCCAGCTGATCCTGCTCGATACCCGTTATCATCGCTCGCCGCTGATGCCCACCGACCAGCGCGGCGCACCGGGCAAAGAGCGCTATCTGGAAGACCCCAACCCCGCCAACACAGTGCTTGGCGCGGCGCAATGGGCGTGGCTGGAGGCGGAGCTGAAAAAGCCTGCCGATCTGCGCCTGATTGTGTCGTCGATCCAGGTGCTTGCGCTGGGGCACGGTTGGGAGAAGTTCGGCAATTTCCCGACCGAGCGGGCGCGGATGTTTGAGGTGATCCGCCGCAGCGGGGCCAAGGGGGTGGTATTCTTGTCCGGCGACCGCCATTACGCCTCGATCGCGCGCGAACCGGCAAGCCCAGAGACTGTGCCATTCGCCCTGTATGATTTCACAGCCAGCGCCGTGAACATGCCCTGGACAGTCGGCCCAGACGGCGTGCAAGAGCGGGCGCCCAACCGAATCTCGCCCGCCATCGCGCAGGAGAATTTCGGCGTCATGCGGATCGATTGGGCCGGGCGCGCGCTGACCCTTGAATCGCGCGACAGAGACGGCAAGACCCTGTTCTCTCAGCCAGTGCCGTTCGACGAAATCGGACTGTAACTGTCGGGCGGGGGGGCTCTCCCGCGGTTGACCCCGCCGCGCAAGCCCTGCACATCGGTTCCATGACGGCGCTTCGCACCATCGCCACCCTGATCGCGGCCATGTCGATCCTGCAGCTTGCCTCAGGCTTGCTGACGGTGCAGCTGCCGCTCATCATGGACGCCGACGGCCTTGGCGCATTTGGCATCGGGGTGGTGGGCGCGGTGTATTCGGCCGCTTTCATGGCCGGCGCCTGGTACGGTCCAAAGCTGTTGTCCCGCGTTGGCCATATCCGCACCTATGCGGCGGCGGCCTCGATCTGCGCGGCGGCGGTTCTGTTTGCGAACTTCGCCGATCACCTGATCGCCTGGGCGCTGCTGCGCGCCGCGATGGGGGCGGCGATCGCGCTGATGTTTGCCGGCGTCGAAAGCTGGATGAGCGGCTCGCTGAAGCCGCAGGAGCGCGGCTCGATCCTGGGCGCTTACATGGTCATGACCAAGGCCGCGGTGGTGCTAGGGCCATTCCTGGCGCCGATCGCGGGGCCGACGGGCGGCCTGATCTTGGCCGGCGCGCTGATTGCGCTGTCCCTGACGCCGATCGCGCTGACCAGCCAGGCCGCGCCCGCCCCGCCAGAGCCCGAATCCCCAAGCTGGAAAGAGCTGTGGGGAACAGCGCCTGCGGCGGTGGCTGCGGCGTTCATCGCCGGGGTTGTGAATGCGGGCGTGCTGGCATTGGCGCCGCTTTATGCGCGCGACCACTGGGACCCCGCCGCTGCCACGCCGTTTATCGCTGCGGCGTTTCTCGGCTCTTTGATCCTGCAATGGCCGGCGGCGAAGCTGTCAGACCGGATGGACCGCCGGCTGATTATCGCGGCGCTGTGTGCGCTGGCGGGTGCTGCGTCTCTGGTGCTTTCTGTGATCGGCGGCGCGCTGGATCTGGCGCTGGCTGCGTTTCTGTTTGCGCTTTGGGGGGCGGGGGCCTTGTCGTTTTACGGGATCGCGGTGGCGCACATGGCCGACCGGGCCAAGCCCACGGCGCTGACACGATGCACCTCTGGCCTGTTGTTTGTGTGGGCGGGGGGCGCGATTGTCGGCCCGCCGCTCATGGGCCTGGCGGCGGAATTGGCCGGCGGGGCGGGGCTTTTCTTCTTCGCCTCGATCGGGGCGTTTGCGTGTGCGAGCTATATGCTATTACGCCGCCGCTTCCGCGATGCGCCCAGCGTCCGTCGCGCTGACGCCGCCCCCAATCAGGCGACCAGCGTCGCCGCTTCCGGCCTTGCTCTTCGCGATGGTGAGCAGGGCGGGGGTCGACCGTCGCCGTCAGCGGGTGAGCCCAGCAAACCATGACGGCGCGGCGTGTTTGACCTGTTCTGGACGTTCCTCAAACTTGGCCTGACCAGTTTTGGCGGGCCAATCGCGCATCTGGCCTATTTCCGGGACGCGTTTGTGGTGCGGCGGCAATGGTTGAGCGAGCGCGACTATGCCGATCTGGTGGCGCTGTGTCAGGCGCTGCCGGGGCCGGCCTCCAGCCAAGTGGGCTTTGCGATTGGGCTGCAACGGGCGGGGCTTGCGGGTGGGCTTGCGGCCTGGCTGGGCTTTACCGCGCCATCCGCGCTGCTGATGGCGGCGCTGGCGGCGGGGGTGGTGGCGTTGCCGGCGGCGCTCGCAGCGGCGATCGGGCATGGGCTGAAGCTGGCGGCCGCAACGGTGGTGGCGCAGGCGCTGATCGGCATGGCGGGCGCTGTGCTGGTTTCGCGTCTGTCTTGGGGGCTGGCGACAGCGACAATGGCGGCATGGATTGGCGTCACGCTGGCGGGGGCGGGCGGGCTGGCCGGGCCGTTGTTTCCGCTGCTTGCGATTGGCGTCTGCGCCGCGGCGGCGCTGATGGCGTCGCGGGGCGGGGCCGACGCCGCTGGGTGGCGGGGCGCTGATCCGCCGCTGCCCACGGGCGGCCCAAAAGCTGGTGTGGGGGCGGGTGTTCGTGTTCGCGGCGCCTGTGTGGCGGCGATCATTGTGGCGCTGATCATGGTGGGGGTGTTGGCTGCGCTTGCCGCGTCGGGGGCGTTCGCGGCGCTGATCGCGGCATGTTTCAAGGCGGGCGCCCTGGTGTTTGGCGGCGGTCATGTGGTGTTGCCGCTGCTCCAGCTGGACAACGCCCAGCGCGCCTTCATCGCGCCCGAGCTGATGCTTGCCGCCTATGGCGCGGCGCAATTGATGCCGGGGCCGTTGTTTTCCATCGCCAGCTTTCTTGGCATGGCGGCGGCGGGCCCGCTTGGCGCGGTGGCGGCGCTGGCGGCGATCTTTGCGCCGGGCCTTGCGCTGGTGTGGGCGCTGGCGCCGCTGTGGTGGGCGATGAAGGATCAGCCGCGGGTGCGCGCAGCGCTGCAGGGCGCCAATGCGGCAGCGCTTGGGGTGTTGGCGGGGGCGCTGGCCACTGTGATCGCGCCGGCGGCCGTCGTCACCGCCGCGGATGCGGGGATCGTCGGGCTGGGCGTTGCGGCTTTGGTGTTTCTGGGCGCCCCAGTCTTGCTGGTGGCGCTGCTGGCAGCGGGCACCG
>JBIKVO010000157.1:0-6940 GCA_044356795.1 Caulobacterales bacterium | reverse complement strand
GGTGTTGTTCCCGTTTGCGATCCTGGCGATGGGCGCAGCCGCGTGGCCAACCTTGGCCATGGTGTTCCTTTATTCCGGCGTTATCACTGGCCTTTATACCGTCGGCCTGATCTGGCTTGGCCGGGTCTATTCCGGCGGGGACCTTGCCGCCGCCAATGCCGCCTTTGCGCTGTGTTACGGCGTTGGCCAGTTGGCCGGCCCTGCCGCGGCCGGGGCTGCCTTCTCCGGGGGCGGCCCGCAGAGCTTTATGGCGGCGCTGGCTGCGTTTTCCGCAATTTACCTTGTGTGCCTTGGGATGTTTTCCCGCAGCAAGCCCGGCCCAAGCGGCCGCGCCCCAGTATGACGCCTTGACATGGCGGCAGCGGTCAGCCAGTAAGCGCCCTTCGTTTTTCACGCCCCCGCCGGGGCAGCACAGGTGCGCCCATGGCCAAGCCGACCACGATCAAAATCCGCCTCAATTCGTCCGCCGATACCGGCTTCTTTTATGTAACCAAGAAGAACCCGCGCACGAAGACCGAGAAACTAAAGCTGAAAAAGTATGATCCGGTCGTCCGCAAGCATGTCGAATTCGTCGAAGGCAAGATCAAGTAATCAGCCCAGCCAAGAACGTGCCGTCATCAGGCCGCTTCCGCGACAACGCGGTTGCGGCCGCCGCTTTTCGCGCGATAGAGCGCCTGATCGGCCCGCTTGATGATTTTTTCAGTCGTATCGTCGGCCCCGGACGACATCGCCACCCCAAGGCTTACCGTCACATCAATCCGCTCCCGAGTGGTCGGCGCAATAAACGGCGCGCTGGCGATGTGGCGGCGCAAGCGCTCCGCAACAAGCGCTGCGTCATCGCCGCGCGTATCCGGCATCGCGACCACAAACTCCTCCCCGCCGAACCTGGCCGCCACATCAATCGGGCGGAAAATGGTCGCAAGCCGTGCGGCGAATTCTTTCAACACCGCGTCCCCGGCGTCATGGCCGAAGCCGTCATTGATGCGCTTGAAATAGTCGATGTCGGCAACAATCAGCGAGACGGGTTCACCACCCCGCGCAGCGCGCTGCATCAGCGGGTCCAGCTGGCCAAGCAGATAGCGGCGATTGAACAGGCCTGTGAGTTGATCCGTCACCGCCATCTCAAGGCCCTGATCGAGTGAAGTGCGCACCGCCTCCACATAGCGCCGGCCGCGTACCAAAGAGCGCACCCGCACCAACAGCTCTTCAGGGTCGAGCGGGCGCAGAATCAGATCATTGGCGCCGAGATCCAGCGCCCGCACCGCACGGCCTTTGTCCTCCGGATCGACGACGGCCAGGATCGGCAATTGTCGCGTGGCTTCGGCTGATCGCATCCGCGCAATCAGCTTCAAGCCGTCATAGGCCTGGCTGCTCAAAGCAATGATCATCATGTCCAGACCGCCGCCACGGGCGGTGGGATCGCCCATGAACTGCACCGCATGTTCTTGCGCCAGGGCGTTGCGTATTTTTTCGGCCTGGCGGGGATTGTCGTCGATCACAAGAATGCGCCCCCCGGCGCCGATATCGCGCCAGGCGGCGTGATCAATCACGCCAATCCGGCGCCCCGCTGCCTCTCGGGAGCGCAACTCGTCCAACACCAGCTTCATGCGCGTCAGACTGCGCACCCGCGCCATCAGCTGCACATCATCGATGGGCTTTGTGAGGAAATCCTCTGCCCCAACGACCAACCCCTTGAGGCGATCTTCACGCTGATCCAGCGCCGTCACCATCACCACCGGGATATGCCGGGTGGCGGGATCGGATTTCAGCTGCCGGCAGGTTTCAAAACCATCCAGGCCCGGCATCATTACATCCAGCAGAATGATATCGGGCTGATCACAACGAGCGCGCACAATCGCCTCTTCCCCGCGGGTGGCGGGGATCACGTCATAATATTCGGCTGTCAGTTTGGCTTCGAGCAGCCGCACATTTGCCGCGATATCATCGACAACCAGAACACGCGCGCTCATCGGCAAGTTTCCTTTCAGCCGATGAAATGCCTTACAGTATCTAAGAACTTCTGAACCGAGATCGGTTTTGAGAGATAAGCCTCACACCCCTCTTTGCGGATGCGCTCCTCATCGCCGCGCATGGCAAAGGCCGTGACCGCCACCACGGGGATGCCCTTCAGCTTGACATCGGCCTTGATCTGGCGGGTCAAGTCGAGGCCGGAAATCTCGGGCAACTGGATATCCATGATCACCAGATCTGGGCGATGCTCCCGCGCAAGGGCAAGCGCCGTGCGCCCGTCGCGGGTTTGTACTGTTGCATAGCCAAACGCCTGCAGCAGATCGTTGAAGAGCTTCATGTTGAGCTCATTGTCCTCAACGATCAGCACCGTGCGCTTCGGCTTCGCCCCGTTGGACATGACGACCTTCCCACTGCGCCTATCCCGTCGATAGCGCTATTTGGCATCTGATTACGGATCAGCGCTTAATCAAGCCTTGCCCCGGCTCATTTTCCGTGGAACCCATGGCGCCCATGAGATTCCGGATCGGCATTGACCTCGGCGGCAGCAAAATCGAAGCCGTTGCGATGGCAAATGACGGGGCAATTCTGGCCAGAGCGCGAATCGATACACCCCCCGCATACATCGCTTGCCTGGATGCGATCGCCGCCTTGACCGCCGAAGTCGCCCGCCAAGCCGGCCTTGGCGCGGCGTTCGTGGTCGGGGTTGGGATGCCTGGATCGCTATCCACGCGGACAGGGCTTGTGCGCAATGCAAACTCAACCTGGCTCAATGGGCGCTCTTTCGTACAGGATTTGACTACCCGGCTTGGAAAGCCGGTCCGCGCGGCGAACGACGCCAATTGCTTTGCCTTGTCGGAAGCGACCGATGGGGCAGGATCGGGCGCGTCCAGCATCTTCGGGGTCATCATCGGCACCGGCTGCGGCGGCGGCCTGGTAATCGGCGGGCGCCTCGTGGAGGGCGTCAATGGCGTGGCCGGAGAATGGGGGCATATGCCCCTGCCGTGGCCCGCCGCAGAAGAGGCGCCAGGACCTGAATGCTGGTGCGGCAAGCGGGGCTGTTTGGAGACCTTTGTCAGCGGGCCTGCGTTTGAGGCAGATTTTACCGATAGGGTCGGTGGCCATCGGCGCGCGGCGGAAATCGCCGTCCTCGCCGACCAAGGCGACGCGCAGGCGTGCTCCGCGTTGAACCGCCTCGCGCATCGATTGGCGCGGGGCCTAGCGGGGGTGATCAATATCGCCGACCCCGAAACCATTGTTCTGGGCGGCGGCCTATCGAACATTGCGGCTTTGCCGGCGATGATCGCTGAGCGCCTGCCGGACTTCGTGTTTAGCGACCATGTTGCGACGCGGATCGTGAAAAACCATCATGGCGATAGCTCCGGCGTGCGCGGCGCTGCCTGGCTGTGGCGAGCCGATGAATGCTGAGCAGCGCGTTGGGCTATTGCCGCGCCTGCGCGCAGCCCGTCGACGATGAGACGTGCCTGCTGTGTGGTGCGATGCGCGTCGTGCGCCATGCAGAACTCGACGCCTTGTCGATTGCGCACTTGGATTGCGATGCCTTTTATGCCGCCATCGAAAAGCGTGATGATCCGCGGCTGGCCTCGCTGCCGGTGATTATTGGCGGCGGCCGACGGGGTGTTGTTTCGACGGCATGTTATGTGGCGCGTGCTTATGGTGTGCGCTCGGCGATGCCGATGTTCAAGGCGCTGAAACTGTGTCCTGATGCGGTGGTCGTACGGCCCAATATGGCGAAATACGCAGCGATCGGAAAAGCCATCCGCGCCCGCATGCAAACCCTGACGCCACAGGTGGAGCCGCTGTCGATCGATGAAGCGTTCATGGACCTCGGCGGCACGCAGGCGCTGCATGGCGGCAGTCCGGCGCACACTCTGATCAGGCTGCAAAATTCGATCGAAAACGACTTTCACCTCACGGTGTCGATCGGTCTTTCGTTCAATAAATTCCTCGCGAAATTTGCGTCCGACATGGACAAGCCGCGCGGCTTTTCGGTGATCGGGCGAGCCGATGCGTTGGACGTGATCGGACCGGCGCCAGTGGCGCGGCTGCCCGGCATTGGGCCTGCGGCGGCGCGCGCTTTGGATGCTGCGGGATGGCGCACGGTGGCGGATTTGCGCCGGGCGGGCGAAGCGGCATTGGCGCAGCGATTGGGCGATTGGGGACGCCGGCTGCATCATCTCGCTTATGCCCAAGACGATCGCACGGTCGATCCCGACAGCGAACGCAAAACACTCTCCGCCGAAACCACATTCCACGACGATGTGCGTGATCACGAAGCCCTGACGGATCTCTTGTGGCCATTGTGCGAAACCGTGGCGACGCGGGCGCGTGCGGCGGGGATCGCCGGGCGCACGGTGACGCTGAAACTGAAAACCGGCGCGTTCAAATCGCTGTCGCGACGGCGCACCCTGTCGGCGCCAACGCTGCTTGCGGCGCGCATCTTTGAAGCAGGCCGCGCCTTGCTGGCCGCTGAAGCCGACGGGCGCACCGCCTATCGCCTGATCGGCATTGGACTGTCTGATTTCGCCGACGCGGAGGCGGCAGATCAAGGCGACCTGATGGACACACAAACGCCCAAGCGCGCCGCCGCCGAAGACGCCGTCGCCAAGGCGCGCGCGCGATTTGGCAAAGACGCCGACATGACCGGGCGGGGCCTGAAAACCAAAGGCGACAGTTGAAACACACCCACTTTGACTCCACACACCGCCCGCCATACCAACGACCAATATCTAGGGAGCCCCCATGTCGCGCACTGAAGCCCGCCTCAAAGAATTGGCCATCACCCTGCCCACCCCGCCAGCGCCAGTGGCCAGCTATGTGCCGTTCGTGCGCGCTGGAAACTTGGTGCACATTTCCGGGCAAGTGAGCATCGACCCTGAAGGCGGGATCAAGGGCAAACTCGGGGCCAATGTCTCGCTGGAGCAAGGCCAGGCGGCGGCCCGGCTGTGCGGCCTCAATCTCCTGGCGCAGTTGAAGGCGGCGTGCGGGGGCGATCTTGATCATGTTGTGCGGGTCGTGAAACTGGGGGGATTTGTGAATGTAACGCCGGATTTTGATCCGATCCCCGCGGTGGTGAACGGATGCTCTGATCTGATGGTGGCGGTGCTGGGGGAGGCGGGAAAGCATGCCCGCAGCGCCGTTGGCGTCGCCAATCTGCCGCTTGGATTTGCGGTTGAGGTGGATGGCGTGTTCGAAGTGGCTGGTTGATTACCCCATCGCGGTCTATCCTGACCTGCATGGACGGCGACACCGAAGGCGGGATTTCTGTTTCGATCGTGGATGGGCTCTCGCGGGTCGATCGCGCAGCGTGGGACGCGATCGCCAATCCCGTTGACGCAACGTTTGATCCCTTTCTGTGTTGGGATTTTCTGCAGGGCCTGGAGGAAGCCGGATGTGTCGGCGCGCGCAGCGGTTGGACCGCGCGACATGTGCTTGCTCATCGCCACGGCGTGCTCGCCGCCGCCATGCCCCTCTATGTCAAAGCCCATTCCTATGGCGAATATGTCTTCGACCACAGTTGGGCCGACGCCCTGCACCGCGTCGGCGGGCGCTATTACCCCAAGCTGCAGGCGGCCGTACCGTTCACGCCCGTCACCGGGCGGCGCCTGCTTGGCGATGCAAGACTGGCGCCCACCCTGCTGGCTGGTGCTGAAACCCTTGCCGAAGAGATTGGCGCCTCCTCGATCCATGTCACCTTCGCCACCGCCGCCCAGACCGACGCCATCATCGCGCAGGGATTTTTGCGCCGGGCGGGCGTGCAATTCCATTGGTTCAATCGCGGCTATGGCAGCTTCGCAGCCTTTCTTGATGCGCTGTCGGCCAACAAGCGCAAAACCATCCGGCGCGAGCGGGAACGCGCGCATGAGGGCCTGTCGATCGCCACTCTGCAGGGCGATGCGATCACCGCCGCCACCCTGGATGCCGTGTTTGCCTGCTACATGGACACCGGCGCGCGCAAATGGGGCAGCCCGTATCTCAATCGGGCCTTTTTTGATCTCCTCGCGGCGCGCATGGCCGATCGTTTGGTGGTGATGCTGGCCAATATAGATGGCAAACCCGCAGCGATGGCCCTGAATCTGCTCGGGTCTGATTGCTTGTACGGGCGCTATTGGGGGCGGCTGGTGGACGTTCCGTTTCTGCACTTTGAACTCTGCTATTATCGCGCGATCGATTTTGCGATTGCCCACAGCTTGGCCCGGGTCGAAGCTGGCGCGCAGGGTGAGCACAAATTGCTGCGCGGCTATGAACCGGTGGCGACGCACTCTGCGCATTGGATCGCCCATCCGGGTCTGCGCGCCGCGGTGGCGGATTTCCTGGCCCACGAAACACCCGCAGTCGCCCGGGAAATCGAGCATCTCGACGAACACACACCCTTCAAAAAACACATCGACTGACATCATCGCACAAACCGGGCGCCGGAAATCGTCCGTGTGCGTCTTTTCGACAAGGATCCGGCATCTAAATCGCAGTCTATGTTGACTGCGAGAAGGGCTTTTAGGCGCATGGACACCGAACACCGATTGCATGCAGCACTGGCTTGCGATGCCGATGCGCAGGCGCTGTTTCAATGGCTGACGCCCGCCCATCGCGATGTGTTTGTCGCGTTCGTCCGCGGCCAAGCGCCAGAGGGCCAGCAAGATCGCATCGATCAAGTGATCGATATCCTCGCCGGGCGCGCGCAATTGCCGTCATAAGTTTGCAAACCCGTCGGTCACGGACCGCCGCGCCCCGCCACTGCCGGCAGTGAGGGCAATTTGCCGGCAAGAGTTTCCCTCTTCGCGCGCGCCTGCTACATCCCTGCTCAGTTGGAGGGCGCGGTGATGAGCCTGCACGGCGTGTATGACGAACAAAACATCTTCGCCAAAATCCTGCGCGGCGAGGCCCCGGCCACTCGCCTCTATGAAGACGCAGACACCGTCGCCTTCCTCGACATCTTCCCTCGCTCGCAGGG
>JBIKVO010000155.1:0-6965 GCA_044356795.1 Caulobacterales bacterium | reverse complement strand
AGGGCCTCTTGCGTCTTTTGCCGACGGTACGCCGCTATCGCCCGCTCGCGCACTTCGGCAAGGGGGCGCACGCTGCTGGCGCGCACCGAATCCACGCGGGCCGAAATCCAGCGCCCGTCAGCAACCCGTGCAAAGCCGGTTGTCTCGCCGTCTGGCGTGGTAAATGCCTCTTGCAGCTTTTGCGGCATGCCTTGCGCATCCGGCATCGGTTGGCCAGCGTCATTGAAGCCGCGGATGTCAACCAAATCCAGCGTCACCAAACGAATGCCGGCAGCGGCCGCGGCGGCAGGAATCTCTTCGCCTTCGGTTTTGGCTTTCTCAAACGCATCCACCGCCTTTTGCACTTCGCCTTCCGCCCGTTGCTGCAGCAATTGCTCGCGAACTTCCGCCAGCAAAGCCTCACGCGGGGGCGCGGTTGCCGGCGTGATCGCGGTGAGGCGGATCGCCGCCACGCCAAGCCCGGTTTCCACAACCTCAACGGCGCCGGGGGCGCCGGCCTGAAACACGCGGTCTGCCAGGGCCGGATCGCCCACGCCGTCGCGATCGCGGTCTGAAACGGTCACCAACTGGCCAGCCAATGCCTGCGCGACCGCCGCGGGCGCTTCACCGGCGCGCAGGCGGGTTGCGGCTTGATCGGCTTTTGCACCTTCCTCCAGGGCGAAACTGATCTGCACGAAGCTGCGCCGTTCCGGCGTACCGCGACGGGCGCTGAGGAAATTGAACTGCCGGTCGATTTCGTCCTGTGTGAGGCTGATCTTGTCCGTGAACGCCTTCGGATCGGCGACATACAACGTCAGTGTGCGCTGCTCGGGGCGAATGAAGTCCATCGGCGGGCTTTGGTACCAGGCGGCGAGATCAGCCTCGCTTGGCGCGGCGATCTGAGGGATGCGCGCATCCGGCAGGCGGGCGACGCTGATCGTGCGCTCTTCCGATAACAGCAGCGCCTGTGCGCGTCCCATGCTGGCGGGCGCATGCACGCCGACCTGCAGCACGCGCAGCGTTTGGGTGCGCAGCAATTCATCGCGCAGGGCGGCCTCGAACACCGGCGCGGTCAATTCCCGGCGGGCGAGATCGGCCCGATAGGCGTCGGCGTTGAAGGTGTTGGTCACCGGGTCGCGGAAGGTTTCTTGAATCCGGTCGAGCATGATCTGCTCCGACACGTAAAGCCCGATGCGACGGCCCCAACCGCTGATCGCCTTTTCCGCCACCAGCCGATTAAGAATCTGCCGGTCGATGCCGCGGTCCACCAGATCGCGCTGGCTGATCGCGTTGTTTTGCTCGCTTTGGCGAACGAAGTTTACCGCATTGTCAAAGGCCCGGCGGAACTCGGCGTCCGTCACTTCAACATCTTTGCCGTTGGCGAGTCCGTTGGCGGTATTGGGGGTAAAGACATCCCGAATGTCGGTGACGACGAACGCCACCCCAATCAGCCCGATGATGAAGACCGCCACGAAACCGCGGAGATTGTTGCGAAGACTTGTGAGCATAGACCTGTCCAAAAATGCGCAGGCGGGACCATAGAGGGGCCCGCGTGCGGCTTCAATCACACAGGGCGGTCAAGCGTAACAGGGCGGTGTGCGGGGAATGCGCGGATCGGCGCTTGACGATCAGGCCGGCGGCGCTGTTTCACGGGCGCAACCCGTCCTTAATCTGATCTGAGAGCACCGATGCCCCTTCGTCCGCTGATCGCTGGAAACTGGAAAATGTATGGCCGCCGGAGCGACCTGGCCGAACTTGCCGCCATCGCAGCCTTTGTCGGCCAAGCGGATGGGGCGGTGGAAACCGCAATCTTCCCACCCTTTACGCTGTTGGCGGACGCTGTGCGCGGCGCGGGGGCGGTGGCGATCGGGGCGCAGGACTGCCGCGCCGGTGGAGACGGGGCGTTCACCGGCGACGTCAATGCCGCCATGATCGCCGACCTGGGCGCGCGCTTCGTGCTGTTGGGCCATTCGGAACGCCGCCAGGGCTGGGGCGAGACGGACGCGGCGGTGAAAGAAAAGGCGACAGCGGCGCGGGCGGCGGGTCTGACCGCGGTTGTGTGTGTGGGCGAAACCCTGGCCCAGCGCCAGGCAGGCGAGGCGGCTGCTGTGGTTGCGGGGCAGATCAAGGGATCGCTGCCCGACAGCGCCGACGCCGCCACGCTGGTGATCGCGTATGAGCCGGTGTGGGCGATCGGCACCGGGTTGACGCCGTCTGCGGCGGAGATCGGAGAGATTCATGCCGTTGCAAAGGCCGCGCTGCCTGACGGCGTGCGGGTGCTGTACGGCGGCTCTGTGAAGCCTGGCAATGCCGGTGAAATCTTCTCGATTGCCGGGGTCGATGGCGCGCTTGTCGGTGGGGCAAGCCTCAAGGCTGCCGACTTCACGGCGATTCTGGCCGCCCATCCGGCGTGGCCGACGAAGTGAAGGGCGGGGCTGGAAACTCATCCTCACCTCGGCTATTGAGCCCGCTTCGCCCGCGCCCCAAATGGGCGGCGCGCGCCTCGGAGTTCTCCCGTCGATGGAAAATGTCGTTCTTGTCATCCACCTGATGATTTGCGTCGGTGTGGTGATTTTGGTGTTGATGCAGCGCTCCGAGGGCGGCGCGCTGGGCATTGGCGGCGGCGGCGGCGCTTTGATGAGCGGGCGCGGCGCGGCCGACCTTATTGTGAAGATTACGGCCGCGGCGGGCGTTGTATTTTTCCTTACCAGCGTTGGTCTGACGATGTTGGGCGGCACGCACCGTGACCGCGGCTCGGTGGTTGATCGTTTGACGCCGGCTTCGGGCGATGGCGCGGCCCCGATTGAGGCGCCGCCGCCGCCAAGTGGTTCGATCCTGGGCGACACCAGCGGCCTGCAGCGCGCCGGACCTGACGCTGCAACTGGCGAAGCGCCAACCGCACCGGTGGGGGCAGCGCCTGTTGGTTCGGCGGCGCCGGCAGGGGCCCCGCCCGTGGGTGCGACTGCTGCGCCGCGGCCAGCCGCACCGCCTGTAGTCGGGGCTGCGCCGCCTGCGCCCGTGGGGGCGGCCCCACCGGTTCCAACGCCGCCTGCTGCATCGCAGGCCGAATCGCCGCAAACTTCCGTCCCGCCTCGCCCTTCAACGGGGCCGGAGCGTTAAGCTTCGCCATGGCGCCCGCCCCCGCGGGCGCGCTTTGCCGGGCGGCGGAACAGAATGTCTCGCTATGTGTTTATCACGGGTGGTGTGGTTTCCTCGTTGGGCAAGGGGATCGCATCGGCTGCGCTGGGCGCGCTGTTGCAGGCGCGCGGTTTTTCCGTTCGCTTGCGCAAGCTTGACCCGTACCTGAATGTCGATCCGGGCACGATGAGTCCGTATCAACATGGCGAAGTGTTTGTCACTGACGACGGCGCCGAGACCGACCTCGACCTTGGCCATTACGAACGCTTTACCGGCGTATCGGCGACCAAGGCCGACAATATCACCACCGGGCGCATCTATTCCGAGATCATCGCGCGCGAACGTCGCGGTGATTTTCTCGGCGCGACGGTGCAGGTGATTCCGCACGTCACCAATGCGATCAAGGAATTCATCCTTGCCGACGCAGGCGGCGCCGATTTCGTGCTGTGTGAAATTGGCGGCACGGTGGGCGACATCGAGGGGCTGCCCTTCTTTGAGGCGATCCGCCAACTCGGCCAGGAGCTGGACCCGCAACAGGCGGTGTTCATCCATCTCACGCTGTTGCCGTTCATTCCGGCGGCTGGCGAGATGAAAACCAAACCCACCCAGCACAGCGTGAAAGAGCTGCGCTCGATCGGGATTCAACCGCACATCCTGTTGTGTCGTTGCGATCGCCCCGTGCCCGCCGATGAGCGGCGCAAAATCGCGCTGTTCTGCAATGTTCGTGAAACAAGCGTGATCGAAGCGCGCGATCTGCCGACGATCTATGAGGCGCCGATCGCCTATCACGCCGCCGGCCTCGACACGGAGTTGTTGCGCCACTTCGCAATCAAGGAGGCGGCCGCGCCGGACCTGTCGAAATGGCAGACCATCGCCCGCCGCCTGCGCGCGCCTGACGGGCAAGTGACGGTTGCGGTGGTAGGCAAATACACCGCCATGAAAGACGCCTACAAATCGCTGATCGAGGCGCTGCACCATGGCGGGGTCGCCAATAATGTGCGCGTCGATTTGCGTTGGATCGCGAGCGAGGCGCTAGAGGGCGACGGCGCCGCCGGCGAGGCCGATCTCGACGGCGTGCACGCAATCCTGGTGCCCGGCGGCTTTGGCGAACGCGGGGCGGAAGGCAAAATCCAGGTGGTGCGCTATGCGCGCGAACGCGAAGTGCCGTTCTTTGGCATTTGCTTTGGCATGCAGATGGCCTGTGTGGAGGCCGCCCGCCATCAACTGGGCTTGAAGCAGGCCAGCAGTAGCGAATTTGGCAAAACCAAGCACCCCATTGTCGGCCTGATGACCGAATGGATGAAGGGCAATGAGCTGCAAAAGCGCCAGGCAGGGACCGATTTCGGCGGAACCATGCGGCTTGGCGCCTATGACGCGGTGCTCAAGCCGGGGTCGAAAGTGGCCGGCATCTATAGAGGCCAGCGCGTTTCGGAGCGCCACCGCCACCGCTATGAGGTGAACACCAGCTATCGCCAGGTGCTTGAAGAGGTGGGGCTCGAGTTTGTGGGCATGAGCCCGGACGGCGTGCTGCCGGAAATTGTTGAGCGCCCGGATCATCCCTGGTTTGTCGGCGTGCAATTTCACCCTGAACTGAAAAGCCGCCCGTTCGAGCCGCACCCGCTATTTGCGGATTTCATCCGCGCGGCGGTGGTGCAGAGCCGATTGGTGTGAGGATCGGCGCGCCGCCTGTAGCCAAAGCGCGGATCTGTGGCATCGCACACGCACGGGTAGGCGCGGATCCGGGAGGCGAGCGTGCGGACGCTGGTTTGCTTGGCGGCGATGATTGCCGCGGGCGTGCTTTCGGGCTGTGGGGTTGCCTTTGATCCATGGCCACATCTCAAATCCTGTTGCCACGCGATGCGATCGCCGCCCTGCAGATCCGCGATGAAACATTGCGCGCTTTGGCGCCGGGTGGGGCGCGCCTGACGCTCGATCTGTTTTCGCTGATCGCCAATAATGTCACCGATGCCGCCCTGGAGACGGGTTTTTGATAGGGGGACTTTTTCCCCGCCCCCGAGGGCTTTGGCCGTGTGCCGATGTGAGGGTTTGCGACGGTATCGGAAAGCTGCGTCGACGGGCTGCATGAGCGCGTGCGGTTGTGGGGCGATTATTCGCTCGCCCAGTTGCTGATTGTCGCCCCGGTGAAGCTCAACGAAAAGGGCTGAGCGATGGCGCCGCCCACCGGCAGGGGCTGCCGCCGGTCTATAACGCCTATGATCGAGCCGCCCGCGATTCGCTCTGGTCGCCGCCAGATGAGGCGCTGCCAGATGAGGCTCTGATCGCGCTGTCTCGCGGGGTGTTTACCACCAGTTTCCTGACAGTTTCCTGATCGACGATGTCGCCGCCGAGCAAGATTTCTTCGACGCCCGCCTGATCGCGGTTTGCCTTTGCGAGTTCGAAAACGGCGCTGGGCGCGGCTGCCCTGCTGAAGGCGCGCGGCGCGGCGCACAGTGTGGCGCTGACATCGCCGCGAAATTCGGCATTTTGCGCCGCGACCGGCTACCATGATCGCGGGGTCGCTTATGACGCGGTGCGAGCTCTGCCGACCGACGAAACCTTGGCGCTGATCGGTATGGCCGGCAACGCAGCCATGATCAACGCGCGTGCCGATCATCTTGGCGTTGCGCTCGTGTGGGGCCGGGAGGGCTATGCCGCGCGGCGCGGGCAGGCCTGGATAGGCTTCAAGGCGCGCACGGACTGGCTCAAGATGAACGAGGTTCGTGGGGTCGAAGCCCCTTCCGACGGCTGGAGGCGATAAGCAGCCGGCGGGGTGGGTCCGGAAGAGGGCCTGATCGGCCGGTTTTGCCTGGATGAGAGGCTGCCGCGGGTTCCGGTTGACGGATCGGGCCCGATCAGCCATAAGCCCGCCTTCGTTTTTTGGCGTTCCTTCGCCTTTCTCGTTCAGGAGCTGCGGCGATGGCCGTCCCCAAGCGCAAAACCTCCCCATCCCGCCGCGGCATGCGCCGCGCGCATCATGCTTTAGGCAAGAACGCCTATATCGAAGACGCTGAGACCGGTGAATTGCGCCGCCCGCACCATGTCGACCTGAAAACCGGCAAGTATCGTGGCAAGCAGGTGCTGAAGCCGAAGGAAGTTCAGGTCCTGGAAAGCGATTGAGTTTTTGCGTAGTCGCTAAGCACTGGCCGGCGGAGCCCTGGGGCTTCGCCGGCTTTTTCGTGATTGCGCCCGGCTCATTTTTGCAGCCGCCCCACCGCGCGGGATGTTGATTGGGGGGGCGGCGCCTGCTTAACGGGAGCCAAACTTCCCATCGCGCCATCAGGGGGCCCCATGACTGCCATTCTCGATATCGTCGCCCGTGAAATCCTCGACAGTCGGGGCAATCCGACGGTGGAAGCCGATGTAGTGCTGGAGGACGGCGCGATGGGCCGGGCGGCTGTCCCGTCGGGCGCGTCAACAGGGGCGTATGAGGCGGCCGAGCTGCGCGACAATGATAAGAGCCGTTATCTCGGCAAGGGCGTGCGCGATGCGGTCGCGGCGGTGAATGGCGAAATCTACAGTACGCTGTCTGGCATGGACGCAGCCGACCAGCGCCACATCGACCAGATACTGATTGATCTTGACGGCACCCCCAATAAGCAGCGCCTCGGCGCCAATGCGATCCTGGCGGTGTCACTGGCGTGCGCCAAAGCCGTGGCCGAGAGCTTGAAGCTGCCGCTGCACCGTTATGTCGGCGGGGCGCAGGCGCACATTTTACCCACGCCGATGATGAACATCATCAATGGCGGGGCCCATGCCGATAATCCCATCGACATCCAGGAATTCATGATCATGCCGGTCGGCGCGGGCTCGATCGCAGATGCGGTGCGCATCGGTGCGGAGGTGTTCCA
>JBIKVO010000199.1:0-5931 GCA_044356795.1 Caulobacterales bacterium | reverse complement strand
TTCAATACCGGCACAGCCCAAGCCGGCAAAAATGCGAGATTGGTGATGAAGCTGGGCATCGACACCTGCACCGCCGCCACAGCGCTGCCAATTGGTGAAGCCGCGCCAGTGGATGCAACGCCGAGACGCTGGATTTCGATGCGCTCTTTGGCTTGAGAAAACAAAAGACCGCCGACAAACATCGTGATCGGCGGCACGAGAAACAGCGCCACCACAACTATCCCTGCCCCCGCAATCAAGCGCAGCGGCCCCCACAGCCAGCCCAAGCCGTAAGCATCGCCGTCCGGGATCAGCGGAACCGCAAACGTCACCACCGCCGTGGCTGCGCCAAACACGGCGAGGGCGGCAAGGATTGCGCCCCACACCACCGGCCCCAACAGCGCGCCGGACGTCATGTCGCCCATCGCTCGAACCACCGAACCGCCTGCCGCTGCAAAGGCCTTCATGGTTTTGCGCTCCCTGCTTTTACGTTGCCCGCAGTTTTTGCACGATTGTGATTCCGACCACTATCAGCGCAGCACCAATCAGCGCGACCGGTCCCAGATTTTCACCAAACAGCACCCACGCGAAGGCCGCCGCCGCCACCGGCTGAATCCACAAAAGCACCGTCGACAGCGCAATCGGCAAGGCGCCGATCCCCATCGCGATCAGTCCTTGCCCGCCGACATGCACAACAAGGCCGAGCCCTATCAGCAATGCCCATATCGAAGCGCTTTGCGGCAGGATGCGTTCTCCCAGCGCGACAGACGCGATCAGCGACACCAGCATCGCAAAACACGTTGTCACCAGCATTGCCGGCACAACATGCACCGTCCGGCGCGCGCGGCTGAGGATGATGAGATATGTCGCATAGCCCACCGCCGAGAGCAGGCCCAACAGATCGCCAATCAGCGCGGCCTGACCCTGATCGCTTTTGCCCAGCGACAAAAGGGCCGCGCCAAACAAGGCGATGCAAGCGCCAATCGCAAAGCCGCCACGGATGCGCTCCTTGAATAGCAGCCAGCCCGCCAGCACAGCGATGATCGGCGTCATGTTGGAAAACAAGGTGGCATTGGCGACTGTCGTCAGCGTCAGCGCCACATGCCAAACGCCAATCTCGGCGCCGAAAGCAACGCCCGCCGCCGCCAACATGCCCGGCTTGCGAATGGGCGCGCGCACGATTGCCGCGATGATCAGCAGAGCCGGAATCGCAAACAAGAAACGCCAAAAGGCGGTGGCTTGGGGATCAATTTCGGACTGAGCCAAACGCAGGCCGATGGGCGCAAGCCCGATCAACGCCGCCCCCACGCCCACGCACAGGCTCGCGCCAGTGCGCGACAGCCCTGGTTGATCGTCAAGCCCCGTCATCCTCGCCCCGTCATCATCGCGTGCTTGAAGCCCGGATCGTGCAGAGGGGCAAGGGGGCGGCACAGGCTTGAAAGCGGACCGGGCAGCGGCCAAGCTCTCTGTCGGAGGGTGAACAGGACGCGCGGGCAGCATGATCACGCGATGGGCGATTGCTGGGTATCGGTGCTTGCGCAATGCCGGCTTGACGCTGGGGCCGGTGTCGGCGGCGCTTGGCCCCAATGGCTCGGGCAAAGCGAGCGTGCGAGCGAGCCTCGGGAGTTGCGCCTTCTGGGCGATGTCGCGCAGGCACGCGCTGTGCAATCGCATGCGCTGGAAGGTGGTTTGCAGTCCACCTGATGGGCCGGCCCGGAGACACGATCGCGCGCGACGCAACGGGGCGATGGACCCGTGCAGGGCGCGCGACGGTCCGGCCCGGTGGCGCTGAAGCTTGGATTTTCGGGCGACGATTGTGGCGACGCCATCGCTCTTGGCTTGCCGATCCCGATGCAAGGCTCGGTGTTTCATCGCGATCCGGCCATCAAACGCGAGAGTGTGGGGTTGGAGTGTGGGGTTGGAGTGTGGGGTTGGAGTGTGGGGTTGGGCGAAATGCTGCGACGGGCGCATGCGTTCGCTGCGCGCAGCGGCCCTGCTGGGTGCATTCGTGACGCCAGAGGCGCGTGACGCCAGAAGCGCGTGACGCCAGAAGCGCGTGACGCCAGAAGCGCGTGACGCCAGAAGCGCGTGACGAAAGAAGCGAATGGCGGATGATGCACGACAGCCTGTCCCCATTTGACAGCATATCGCGGCATTGTGCGCATCTCCGTTCCAGAATTGAACGTCTCGCGATGCGCAAACGCCTGCACGCTTGGCGCTTTGATCACCATTTCCGCACGGATCCGGAGGCGCCAGAGCGGCGTGTCCTAAGGGGGCTTTTCCATCTGGTCTTGCCAGCGACGGCGCAGATTTGGCGGCCGCGGTGCAAACCATCAAACAGATCGGCGAGGTTTCTGCAGGTGACGAGGCGATTGCCGATGCGTTTGACGGCGCCGCCGTGGCCTTCAGGGCGCATGACGGGTCCTTTGAATGGGAGGTCAAGCCGCGCGGATTGCTGGCCCCTTGACGACGGCGGACCTGTCTGACGGCCCGCTGTGGCATCTTCTGCCGGCGCCGGCTTTGCTGCCGCCGCGACCGCCGGCGCAGTTGGCGCTCAACGAGCCCGAAACCAGTTTGCATCCGGATTTGGTGGCGCCGTTGGCGCGCGGGTTCGTGGCGGTCTCTGGCGCAACGCAGCCGATCATCGCCACGCATGCAGCGCCGCTGGCGCTCGCCCTGTCGCAGGCGTCGGCGTGTCGGGTCTTGCCCCTGTCGAAGGTGCTGGGCGAGATGGGGATCGCTGACGGGGAGCGGCCGACATGGGTTTGGCCTGCCCGATGAGGGGGTTGGCCTGCCCGATGAGGGGGTTGGCCTGCCCGATGCGGCGAGGCGATCCGGCTGTCGCCGTTTTGCGATTGCGAAATGGCGCCATCCATGACGATGCTAAGAGCGTATGACGTGCGACCCATCGTCTGGAGCCTCGCCATGAACGCCCCCGTCCATCCGCAAAGCCATGTCCTCGCTGAGCTGCCGTCCCTGCTGGCCAAGGCCGCGGCCGCCGTGGAGGGCTATGCCGAGGCGGTCACGGCGGCGGTGCGCGACCGAGTGGTGAGCGGCGGCAAGATTGATCGACGCGCCATCGACGCCGCGCAGCGCGCCGTTCATGGCTTGGCCTGGGTTGCGACTTATGCCGAAACGCTGCGGCAGATTGCCGCATGGGCTGAGCGCCTCACGGCGGATGGCCGCTTCGGCGAGACGGAGGCGCTGCTGGCCCAGCTGGCGGCCGGTGAGTATTGCGCGCAGCTGATCGGCGGCTTGCCGATGACGCAGGTTGAAATGGTGCGCCCGGCCGATTTTGGAACCGCGGCGCAAGCGGCGGCTCTGGCGGCGACACCGGCGGTGATGGCGCTGATGGAGGAGGCTGCGTGCCCGAAAGCGCGCGCGCGCCTCGCCCAGATGCTGCGCGATGCGCAGGGCAATGCGACGCTGGAAGTAACCGGCCTCGACGCCGATTACGAAATGGTGCGCGATCAGTTCCGCAAATATGCCGAGGCGAAAGTCGCGCCGTTTGCCCATGAATGGCACCTGAAGGACGAGTTGATCCCGATGTCGGTGCTCAATGAGCTTGCCGAGATGGGTGTGTTTGGCCTCACGCTGCCTGAAGACTATGGCGGCGCCGGCATGGGCAAGATCGCCATGTGCGTCGTTTCAGAGGAATTGTCGCGCGGCTATATCGGTGTCGGTTCGTTGGGCACCCGCAGCGAAATCGCCGCTGAATTGATCCTCACGGGCGGGACGCAAGCGCAGAAGGAATATTGGCTGCCCAAAATCGCCAGCGCAGAAATTCTTCCCACAGCCGTGTTCACCGAGCCTAACACCGGCTCCGATCTCGGCAGCCTGCGCACCCGCGCCGTAAAGGACGGTGATCATTATGTGATTACCGGCAACAAGACATGGATCACCCATGCCGCGCGCACCGACGTGATGACGCTTCTGGCGCGCACCGATCCCAACAGCACCGATTTCCGCGGGCTTTCGATGTTTCTCGCTGAAAAGCCGCGCGGTGATTGCGCCAATCCGTTCCCCGCCCGGGGCATGACGGGCGGAGAGATTGAAGTGCTCGGTTATCGCGGCATGAAGGAATATGAAATCGGCTTTGACGGGTTCACCGTGTCGGCGGCCAATCTGCTTGGCGGCGTCGAGGGCCAGGGCTTCAAACAATTGATGGCGACGTTTGAAAGTGCGCGCATCCAAACCGCAGCGCGCGCCGTTGGCGTGGCGCAGTGCGCGATGGAGCTGGGCCTGCGTTACGCATTGGAGCGCAAACAATTTGGCGCCGAAATTTTCGCATTCCCGCGCGTCTCGGACAAGCTGGTGATGATGGCGGCGGAGATCATGGCGGCGCGTCAGATCACATATTTTGCCGCGCGCCAGAAAGACTCCGGCAAGCGCTGCGACCTGGAAGCGGGTATGGCCAAATTGCTGGCAGCGCGCGTGGCATGGGCTGCCGCTGACAATGCGCTGCAAATCCACGGCGGCAATGGCTTTGCGTTGGAATATCCGATCTCGCGGGTGCTGTGCGATGCGCGCATTCTCAACATCTTCGAAGGCGCGGGCGAGATTCAGGCGCACGTGATTGCGCGCCGTTTGTTGGAGGACGGCGCGAATTAGAAAGCTTTGTTCTGCGGCGCTGTGGGTGGGATGCGACGCTTCAGGCCCCCCGCCACGCCCGTCGCGATTTTTTAAACAGCCTGTTGGGTCTGCCGGTGGTGAAGACTTGGTAAGAATTGGCGTGCATAGTGCTGTGCATGAAACGCGTCCTTGTCCTGTGTGCACTCTTCTTGGCGTCAGCATGCGAGCCGGCGGCCAATCCATACCCGGAAAACACGCGCGCGGATTTCATGGCGCTGTGCCGCATGGGCGCCGAGCCGTGTGATTGCGCCTGGGACAAAATCACCAAAGCGATGACGCACGACGATTACCAGAACGCGCTGAAGACCTTGGAAACCCGCGGCACGATGGACCCGCGCATCGTGAGTGCAAGTCTTGCCTGTCGGCCGTAAGGGCGGCGCGGTTTAGGGGGCGCTACCGGTTCGACCTAGTCTTGTCGGGTCAGAAACCGAGTCCGTCGGTCGCATATAAGGGGGGATCGGGCCCGGATCCTTGTTTGCTCCGCGCGTGATTGGATCACCGGCGGAGCCCATGATGGATCGTTCAAGCGTCGAAAGCGCGGCGTGATTTCTGGCCCATGTCGAGGGTTTGGCGCGCGTCATTGGCCATGCCGACTGTCTCATAACCACGGGCGAGGTTGGCGCGGCTTTCACCATCACGCCGCCCTGTATTCCGCCCTGTGCATCGCTGCCCTGTGCATCGCCGCCTACGCCCTTCTGATCTCCGAACGGGAGACGTTTCCCCCCTTTGAGGACCTCGCTTCACCCTCAGACGATCGTCGTCTGCCATGTCCGAGAACCGACGACGCCGAGGCGCTGCCAATAAGGACAGCGCGATACGTGGCGGGCTCAAGTGCAAGGGTCCGACGAGGATTGAGCATCGCCCCGGCGCGGTCACTGGATGGAGGCCCATGGTGCGCAGTGGATCGACGAACCCATTTCACAGCCGATTTGTGACGGCGCAGCGTCGGCGAGCCGTGGCGGGGGCTATGCGTTGTCTGATGGCGGCTGCGGCCATGGTCATGGTCGCCGCCTGGTCGGAAGGCGGCTATCCCGATGAGGCCACGGCGCCATGCATGGCGGAGTGCGTCACGGGCGGCAATCAGGCCGCGCGCACTGGCATATGGGTCGAAATGACCAGGTCGATCCCATATGCGCACGATCCGGCGATCAAAGCGGCCAGCAAAGCGGGTGCGGCCGCGATGCAGGATCCCAAATGCGCAGCCGCCGCAGGACTATGGCTTGGCGCCGGCGCGCCGTGCATGGCGGCTGGCCTTGCGACCCCGAAATAAGGGCGCGAGCGGCGGACGATCGGGTTGGAGTTGTGGTGGGCTCGCCTTGC
>JBIKVO010000154.1:0-6993 GCA_044356795.1 Caulobacterales bacterium | reverse complement strand
GCCGGCCGATTATCGCGCCTTTGGCATGCTGATGGCGATGGCTTTTGCGGTGCATATCGCGCTCGACCAGCACCAACGCCCGGCGATTCTGATTGCGTCGATCCTTCCCCCCATCGTGACGCTGCTGATCATGGGGGTTCATGCCGGGCACGCGGACGGGACATGGGCCTGGCTGGTCGGCGCGATCGCGATGATTGGCGCCTTGGGCGCGGTGATTGCATCCTTGGCGAAAGCAAGCTCACGGCAACGTTCTGCCGAACGCGCCGCGCACGACAATCTCGCCCGCTGGGAATTGGCGTCGCGCGCGTCAAAGGCAGGCATGTGGGAGTATGATTTCGCCGAGCAAAAGCTTGTCTGGTCGGATTCGATGCAGGCCATGTTGGCAGCCCCCCCTGCGATGCACGACACGATCGGCAAAGATTTTGCAGCGATGGCGTCGCCGGAATGGCGCGAGCGGGTCAATACATCCTATCGCGCCGCATGCGATGCCGGGGAGACGACATGGATGATGGAATATCCGGTTGTGCGCGGCGACGGCGTGGAGATTTGGATCGAAAACAGCCTGTCGATCCAACGCGATGCGCAGGGCGAGTTGGTGCGCCTGATCGGCTTTGTGCAAGACGTCACCGAACGTCGCGCCGAAGAACGCGCAGCGCTGAACGCCAATCGCGCCAAAACCGCATTTCTTGCGGCCATGAGCCACGAAATCCGCACGCCGATGAATGCGGTGCTAGGGATGACGGAATTGCTTGGCAGGGAAAATCTGTCGATCAGAGCGCGCGATCATGTCGCGACATTAAGGCAGTCGGGGCGTTTGTTGATGACGATCCTCGATGATCTGCTGGATCTGTCGAAGATTGAAGCTGGCAAGATGGACCTGGAAATAACGGCCTTCACTCTCGCCGATGTGTTGGATCAGGCGGAGCGCCTGTGGCGCCCGCGCGCAGAAGAAAAGGGGTTGCGCCTGCGGGTGACGGCGGCAAGTGTGCTGACGCGCCCGTTGCTGGGCGATCCCGCACGCCTGCAACAAATTCTGTTCAATCTGCTGTCCAATGCCGTGAAATTCACCAGCGATGGTGAAGTCACGCTCACCTGCTCGGTGGATTTTGACGCTCCGGGCGGCGCTGCCATTTCCATTCGCGTGGCCGATACCGGCATTGGCCTGACGCACGATCAGCGTCAGCGCCTGTTTACGCCCTATGTGCAGGCCGATGAAACGATGTCGCGGCGTTTTGGGGGCACGGGATTGGGCCTTGCGATTTCGCAAAAGCTTGCAGAAGCCATGAGCGGCGCCATTCAAGTGATCAGTGCACCCGGCATCGGCAGCATCTTCACGGTCACGCTGACACTACCCCTCGCCCCGATCGACGCAGGGCGCATATCCGTGGACGACGACGACGCCGCCATCATTGATACGCCGCAGCATCTCACCATTCTGTTGGCCGAGGATCACCTTGTGAACCAGCAGATTGTGCGCGCCTATCTTGCGCCGCTGGGCCATGAGGTTGTGGTTGCCAATGACGGTGTAGAGGCCGTCGAATTCGCCCGTTTGCGTGCGTTCGATCTGATCTTGATGGATGTGAACATGCCGCGCATGTCGGGCCTGGATGCGACACGCGCAATCCGCGCCAGCGTCGGTCCAAACACGACAACCCCGATCATCGGCGTGACAGCCGATGCGTTTGAAGATCAAAAACGCAACGGCTTTCAATCTGGCATGACCGACTATGTCGCCAAACCAATCGCGCCGCAGGCCTTGCTCTCGGCGATCGCCACGGCGGTGGCGACACGCTCTGCGGCGGCCGCCCATCCCCAACCCATCTCTCTGACGGGATGATTACTCCGACGACGCCATCGCCGCATCGAGATTGGCGGCGACCGCATCGAGGAACTTTTCAGTCGTAAGCCAACTTTGCTCATCGCCCACCAGCAGCGCCAAATCCTTTGTCATTTGGCCCTTTTCGACAGTCGCAACCGTCACCTGCTCCAGCCTTGTGGCAAAGCCGGCCAGGGCATCATTACCGTCGAGCTTGGCGCGATGGGCAAGGCCGCGGGTCCAAGCGAAAATCGAGGCGACAGAATTGGTGCTGGTCGGTTCGCCGCGCTGATGCTGGCGATAATGGCGGGTCACGGTGCCGTGTGCGGCTTCCGACTCCATGATTTTGCCGTCCGGCGTCAGCAGCACGGATGTCATCAGCCCCAAAGAGCCAAAGCCCTGGGCAACGGAATCGGATTGCACATCGCCATCGTAGTTTTTGCATGCCCACACAAAACCGCCGCTCCACTTCATCGCGGAAGCGACCATATCGTCGATCAGGCGGTGTTCGTAGACAATGCCGGCGGCCTTATAGTGGGCAGCGAATTCGGCTTCATACACCTCGGCGAAGATGTCCTTGAAGCGCCCGTCATACGCTTTCAGGATGGTGTTTTTCGTCGAGAGATAACAAGGATATTTGCGCATCAAGGCATATTGCAGGGACGCGCGGGCGAATTCGCGGATGCTGTCGTCGAGATTATACATCGCCATCGCAACGCCCGATCCTGGCGCCTTGAACACGTCCTTCTCGATCACCTGGCCGTCTTCGCCCTCGAACTTGATCGTCAGCTTGCCCTTGCCGGGAAACTTGAAATCCGTGGCGCGATATTGATCGCCGAACGCATGGCGGCCGACGATAATCGGCTGCGTCCAGCCGGGCACCAGGCGCGGCACATTGCGGCAGATGATCGGTTCACGAAAAATCACGCCGCCGAGGATGTTGCGGATCGTGCCGTTCGGGCTTTTCCACATTTCCTTCAGGTTGAATTCCTTCACGCGCGCTTCATCCGGCGTGATCGTGGCGCACTTCACTGCAACGCCATGTTTTTTGGTCGCGTTGGCGGCATCGATCGTGACCTGATCATTGGTCGCGTCGCGGTGCTCAATGCCGAGATCGTAATAGTCGAGTTGAATATCGAGATAGGGGTGGATCAGTTTGGCCTTGATCAAGTCCCAGATGATCCTGGTCATTTCATCGCCGTCCATATCGACGACCGGATTGGCGACTTTGATCTTGGCCATGGGGCTCTCCTTGTCGCTGCGGACGGCGTCCAGCGGCGGCCGAGCGGTTGATAGGGCTGTGGAGGTGCGTCTAACGGCGCCCGTGCTGCGGCGCAACGGGACGTCTGTCTAAAGCCCTATCCGGCTGCGTGAGACCGCCTTCCACCGCCGGGCGAACACCCCTATATTGAGGGTGTCCGGTTTCGGCCGGACTATGGCGATAAACGCGCGGAGATAGGCGGATCGGACGCGGGTGCGATTCCCGCCGGCTCCACCACCACCCCCGGTCGTTGGGCGGGCAGATGGGGCCGATATAGGATCGACGGACGTTGAAGGACGATGCTTTTGCTCGGGTGGTCCCGTTACAGGCCGTTTGCAATAGTTGCCAACGACAACTTTGCTGAGGACATGCGCCTCGCTGCGTAATGCAGCTGGTATAGTCCGCAACTAAGCCCTTGGGTCTCGCAACCCAAGGCGGGGCCCCCCGGCGCCTGGCAACAGAAGCCGGGGACTATTCCGCTGCGGCGCAGGCGCCGAGAAATTCAAGACCCGCCTGGCAACAGAGGCCGGGACTATTCCGCTGCGGCGCAGGCGCCGAGAAATTCAAGACCCGCCTGGCAACAGAAGCCGGGGACTATTCCGCTGCGGCGCAGGCGCCGAGAAACTCAAGACCCGCCTGGCAACAGAAGCCGGGGACTATTCCGCTGCGGCGCAGGCGCCGAGAAATTCAAGACCCGCCTGGCAACAGAAGCCGGGGACTATTCCGCTGCGGCGCAGGCGCCGAGAAATTCAAGACCCGCCTGGCAACAGAAGCCGGGGACTTATCCGCTGCGGCGCAGGCGCCGAGAAATTCAAGACCCGCCTGGCAACAGAAGCCGGGGACTTATCCGCTGCGGCGTTTCCCAACACGAATCGGGAGCACGGACCCAGCGCTTGGCCACGGCTGCGCACTGCCCTCATTGTGAATAGTTTGGGTGAGCGACGTTCATTTTCGCACATCCCCGCGGGCGCAAACGACCGCCTAGTTCAGCCTGCGGCCCTTGCCCGGCAAGGCGTTGCCGGTCGCCTTTGGCCCGCCCCTTGCTAATCAGCACAAGGAGTCGCTAAAGCCGCTGAAACGCCGGATAGCGATCATTGAAGCGTCAAACACTCAGGTGTATAGGGCGCCGTAGGGAGGATACGGACTTGACCGCTACGAAAGAGAAGTCTCGCAGCGCGGCCAAGAGAGCCCCTGGCAAGACAAAAGCCGCGGCCCCACCCGCTTGCGCTCACGCCGCCTGGGACCCGACCTATCGTCCGCGCGACGACGAGCCGTTCATGAACGATCGGCAGAAAGAATATTTCCGCCGCAAGCTGCTGGCTTGGAAGGATGAAATCCTCGAAGAATCGAAGGCGACGCTGGCCAATCTGCAGGAAGAGCAGATCGCTCTGGCTGACCTTGCCGACCGCGCCACCAGCGAAACCGACCGCACGATTGAACTGCGCACGCGTGATCGCCAGCGCAAGCTGATCGCCAAGATTGATGCAGCGCTGCGCCGCCTTGAGTTGGGCGAATATGGCTACTGCGAAGAGACCGGGGAGCCGATCGCGCTTTCCCGCCTCGATGCGCGCCCGATCGCCACATTGTCGTTGGAAGCGCAGGAGCGTCACGAGCGGCGCGAACGCGTCCATCGCGATGATTGAGCGCAACGGCGCGCCGGAATTAGCCCCACCGCTTTTCCACCGCATCCCAAAACAACTTTGGCGCGTCGACGCCGGCAAAGCGCTTGAGTTCTTGCACCAGCGTTGGTGAGGTGACGTTGATCTCGGTCAAGCGGCCGTCGATCACATCCAGCCCGGCAAACAGAACACCGCACTCCGCCAGCAGCGGCGCTACCGCGGCGGCGATCTCGCGGTCGCGCGCGTCGAGTACGCCGGGCGTGGCTTCACCGCCGACATGCAGATTGGCGCGGAATTCGCCGGGCTTCGGCATCCGCCGCACCACGCCCAGCGGTTCACCGTCGAGCACGAACAGGCGTTTGTCGCCCTCCGACACGCGGGGCAAGAACTCCTGCACAATGATGGGTTCCTTGCCGACAGCCGCCAGCATCGTGGCGATTTTTGTTTCAAAGTCTGTATCGGTGGCGGCGCCTCTCAGCACGCCCTCGCCGCCCGCGAAAAAGGCCGGCTTCAGCACCACCTGCCCATAGCGCGCCGCAAACGCCTTGATGGCGGCGATATTGCGGCCGACAAAGGTGGGCGCGATCAAATCGGGAAAGTTCAGCGTGCTGAGCTTTTCAGGGATGTCGCGCACGCCGCGCGGATCGTTCAACACCAGCGTTTTGTGACTGAGCAGTTCGAGCAGATAGGTGGTCGATACATAGCCCATGTCGAACGGCGGATCCTGGCGGATCAAGACGGCGTCGAACATGGCCAAATCGACCACCGCGCTTTCCTGTGACGTGTAGTGGTTGGCCGGATCGAGGCGCACACTGACGCGATGGGCCGCGGCCTTCACAGCACCCGTGTCGAAAAACAAATCCGGCGGCGCAAACCACCAGACCTCATGCCCGCGGGCCTGCGCCTCGATCATGAAGGCAAGCGACGTATCACGTGCGACAATCATGGCTTCAATCGGGTCCATCTGCACGGCAATGCGACGCATGGCTTCACCCTTCCAATTTGAATTGCGCCATCAGCGCGCGCAAAACCCGTTGTGACTTCGCGTTCATGGCGGCGCTTTTGGCAAGGGCGGCGGCGCGCACAGCGGGAATGTCGATGCGCGCGTGCGCCAATTCAACCGCGTGCCCGACCAGCCAATCTTCAATCGCGGCAAGGCGCACTTCGGGATGGAATTGAAAGCCAATGGCGTGATCGCCAATCGCGAACGCCTGATTGGTCACTGCCGCGGTTGAGGCCAACAGCGTTGCATTGGCGGGCAGATCGAATGTATCGCCGTGCCAATGGAATGCATCTGGTTCGTCCGTGTACGGATGAAGACAACTGGCGCGCCCGGCAGCTGTCAATGTCAGCGGCGCAAAGCCAATCTCTTTGACCCCTGCGGGAAAAACGCGGGCGCCTTGGCTTACGGCCATGATCTGCGCGCCCAGGCAAATCCCCACAATCGGCAAGCCGGCTGCAATATGTTGACCGACGGCGGCGATTTCAGCTGCGAGAAACGGATACAGATGCGGCTCATATACACCAATCGGGCCGCCCAGCACGACAAGCAGATCCGGCGGATTCGCCGCCAGTGCAGCCCAATCCGTGTTCCAGGCTTCAGAATAAGTCACGCTATGACGCGCCGCGAGCCCGGCCTGGAACAAACCCAAATCCTCAAACGCGACATGCCGGATCGCAACGATGCGCCCCATTTTCATGCTCCCGCTTCTTGTCTGCGCGCATTTGCGCGACGCGGCGTCGTGTCTGTTGGCGACCGTTGCCTGATAGTGCACCAGCACAGAGCTGTCCCACTCCGCCGACAAAGTTTCCGGCGGCGTCGGCCGGCGGATCGCCACCTGTTCCAGTGAGACCCCATCGCCTGGAACGCCGCGTTGCACCGGGCGCGCAATGATCCACGGCCCCGCTTCCGCCGCGCGCGCCCGCGCCCCCTTCGATCCATGGCGCGAACGAAACCACAAGTGTGGGCTTACGCATCTCCGCGGCGCCGAACTTGCGCCTCAAGGCCGCAAAGGTGCGATCATAGTTTGACGCCTCGATCAGTGCGGTCTGGAAGTCTGCCTGCACAAACACCCGCATGAAGTCTGCGATCCTGCGCTCGGGCCCAAACATGGCTGCAGGCGCAGTGGGGGGCGTCGGCCCGGGATCGACCGCAGCCGGGCCCGTTTGCGGCGGCGGCGAGACCGCAGCAGGCGTGGTGGTTGCGGGCGCTGGCGGCGTGGAATGAACACCGGCGACAGCCAGCGCACGCTGCAGCTGACCCAAAAGGAAGTGACAGGCTGCGGCAAAAATCCCAA
>JBIKVO010000153.1:0-7010 GCA_044356795.1 Caulobacterales bacterium | reverse complement strand
GAGTGATTGTCGCGGCAGGCCTTGTGGGCAAGCGCACAGGCAAGGAAGCTCTTGCCGACCCCGGTCGGCCCGCAGATCAGAACCCCTTCATGAGCCTTGCGGATTCCGGAGCACTTCGGCCAACGATTCCGGAATGGGTGTCGGCCAGCGGTTCCGACATGGACATCGTCCACCGCGATGGCATGACGGCCGGGATTCCGAGATGGACTTCGGCCAGGCTGGCGCTGGCTGGGTAAGCGGTATGTGAGCGGCTTTTCGGCAGGCTCACCCTCGATAGTCGGGGGTGTTTATGCAGGGAAAGCCATTGAAAATGAGACATGTACGCGACGTGCTGCGGCTTTTGGCCGGCGGCGCCACCCAGCGAGAAGTTGGCGAAAGTCTTAACATCGCCCATTGAACCGTGGGGGAGACGAAGGATCGAGCGAAAGCGGCGGGCTTGAGTTGGCCGCTGGCGCCGGACCTGACGGACGACCAACTTGCGGCCGCGCTTTACCGGCGCGCACGCGCTTTGACTCTCACGGTCAGCACGCGCGCGCTGGCCGCTGCGTCTGTGCTCAAACACCAACCCCTTGACCGTGGCGCCAAGCCGAACCAATCATCGCCCAGCCGAAAGGCTGCTCATGTTGGCCGAAGTCCATGCTGGAATTGGCGGCCGAAGTGATCGGAATGCGCAGGCGCCGTCGCCCGCCTCCGCAGCGGACGCACCGGCCGAACACACATGTTCTCCACGCGCGCCAGCGCGGAAACCTTGAATGCACTCGACGCCCTAGCGCTGGATGAGCGGCGCACGGTTACGGAGCTGTTTGATGAAGCCATCCGGTTGTTGATCGCGGGAAGAGTCTGATCTGCTCACGATAGGTCGGTTGGGCCTGCGGCGGCAGCCAATGGGCTCAGGAGGACGCAGACCGCGCCGGCTCAGTGACTTGCCAAAGGCAAGCACAGAAGCTATGTTGCAACGTAGAACATAGGTGCTCCGATGCGTGAAATGTCGGTCCGCGAGGCCAACCAGAACTTCTCGCAAGTGATCGCCGCGGCCGAGGCGGGCGAGACGATCATCATCACCAAAAATGGCGCGCCGGTGGCCCGGATCACGCCGCAGGCGGCCGATCGCAGCGCCGACACGGCCTGGGTCAAGGCGCATGCGGCGCTGGCGCAAAATCTGCGGCGGCCGCGGGCGTCGCAGTCGGTCGGGGCCATCACCGAAGACGATCTCTACGGCGAAGACGACTGATGCGCGTCGCCATCGACACGAACATCCTAATCTATGCCGAGTTCGAACCGCAGACGCAAAAGGGCTCGCGCGCCGCAGACATCGTGCTGCGCGCATTGCGCGATGGCGTGATCCCGGTCCAGGCGCTCGGCGAGTTCCTGCGATTTACCCAACGCCGCGCGCCTGGATCGTTTGATGCGGTCTTCAGCCAAGTGGCGCTCTATCGCACCTTGGCGCTCACCCCGGCCACCAGTGATGCGGTGTTGAGCGCGGCGGCCGATATCGCGCGCGTGCACAGCGTCCAATTCTGGGACGGGGTAATATGCGCCGCCGCGCTCGAAGCCGGCGCCAAGGCGCTGTTGACTGAAGACATGCAAGACGGCCGCCTGATCAACGGCCTGCGCATTGTCAATCCGTTCAACCCTGCGAATGACGCCCTGGTGGATGGGTTGATTGGGTCCTGAGGGCTGCGCCGGCGTGGAGCGTCCGCTAGTCGCAAGGCGCCGACATGGCCACACCCATCTTCTCCAGAACCCAATCCGCCGCCGTCTGCGCTTTCGCCGCGGCGGTGAGGAAGGCGGCGGGGTTTGATGTCAGCACGTCAAGCCAACAAGCAATGTAGCTCGCGTGATCCTCGATATGATCCGCAGGCAATCCGATCTGCGCGCCGCGCGCCCATGCTGATCCCATCCGCCATCCGCGCCAGCGATCTGATTCGCTGACGCCGCCACACCTATCGGCGGACAATCTTCGGTAACATTTTGGATGAGGCAATGCGGGGGTCAATTTTGCACGCCGGGGAACACCTTGCGATCGGTGCGGCGGATGTTTTGCTCCGAGATTGCAAGCTTGTTGAGCGGGATGTGTGCGAACCCGGTGTCGGTCACAGCGTCGTTCAACTCGGTTTCAGCTTGAGGGTTAACGTTCATGGGAAAGCTCCTTGAGCTTCCCGACGGCGGGATGCGCGCCGGGGTCGCCACCTGCGGCGACCCGTTTGTCCGTTGCCAGCGCATAAGCGGTGGGGTCGAGGCCGCAGAGGCGAGAGCCGTGCCTCGATGCCGACGCTGCGAGGGCGGCCCCATTGCAAAGCCGCAGCAGGCGAACTTGGTGGCCGACATTGAAATCGCGACCGGGTCGTGCTACTGTAGAACCATGAAGACGATGACCGCCCGTGACGCCAATCAGAACTTCTCTAAGGTCCTGGCCGAAGTGGAGCAGGGCGAGACCGTGCTCATCACCAAGAACGGAAAAACGGTGGCCGAGCTTCGCCCCCGCGCGGACGATCCCCGCGAGGATCCGGTTTGGCGCGCGAACTTCGAGCGGATGATGGCCTTGATGGCGACTTGGGAGGACACCGGCTACCGAGTGGGTAAGATCACGGAAGAGGACAAGTATGGCGACGCACCGGTTTGAGGGGCGCGGATATGTCAGTGCGTGCAGCCCTCGACAGCAACATCCTCGTTTACGCCGCGCTTGAGCCGGCTTCGCCGAAGGGGTTGGTGTCTGCTAACCTTATCCGACTTGCGACGCCGCACGGCGTGCTTGCGGTCCAGGCGCTGCTCGAGTTCGTGGCAGTTGTTCGCCGCCGCGCCCCGAATTTAACCGCAAGAGCCGCGCACCAAGCAGAAGCTTGGAGCTCGGTGTTTGAGACCGCGCCAACGACGTCACTGGTGATGGGAGCTGCGCTTAAACTTGTCACAGCCCATCAGCTTCAAGTTTGGGACGCTGTGATTTTCACGGCCTCACGGGCGGCGGGCGCGTCGGTGTTCTTCAGCGAAGATCTGCAAGATAGCGGGAGCCTGGACGGCCTGCGCGTGGTGAACCCATTCGCGCGATCTGAAGCGGATTTGCTGGCGCTTCTGAAACCTTGACGCACCTCGTTGGCGAAGGGATATACGTCATCGCACGGCGAAGCGCTTGAACGATGCACTCTGCATGATGCACGTCGCTAGCCTTTTTCCGATAACGGTATTTCTGACGGTATGGGAGAATTGCGGGTCGCTCAACTCCATGCGCCACAATGGGCTTGATCTCCCGTTGATGTGAGAGTGGGAATGAGTAACGCGATGGCAGGGCTCACAATGTACGGCCTCAAGGGCTGCGATACGGTGAAAAAGGCGCGCGCTTGGCTGGCCAATCACCGCGTGGAGTATCGCTTTCACGATCTGCGCGCCGACGGCGTTACTGCGGAGATGCTGGGGCGCTGGGCCGGCGGCGTTGGCTGGGAGCGATTGCTGAATCGCGCCGGCACAACCTACAAGGCGGCGCCGGACGCTGAAAAATCCGATCTCAACGCGGAAAAGGCGCTGGCGCTGATGGCGGCGCACCCCGCGATGATCAGGCGCCCGGTGTTGGAGGGGCGCACATTGTTGCTCGTTGGCTTCAAACCGGAAACCTATGCCGAGGCGCTGCGCTTGTGATTTCAGATTGGCCGCGCGCCTGAGGAATCGCCAGCCGATCAGTGTTCTGATGCCAAGACCTCGCTTCTGTGCCACAGAGGGGCGCAATAGAAAGTGCATGGTGCGCGGGGAGCAGGCGATGAAAAAGCTGATTGCAGAGGGCGTGGGCGCGGCTGCGCTGGTGTTTCTCGGGTGCGGCGCGGCGGTGCTGGCGGGCGGGGACGTCGGTTATCTGGGTATTTCTTTCGCCTTTGGTCTTGCGGTCGTCGCGATGGCGTATGGCGTCGGGATGGTGTCGGGCTGCCACATTAATCCCGCGGTATCGTTTGCAATGTTTGCCGCTGGCCGCATGAGCGGGGGCGACTTTCTGCGCTATTCCGCGGCACAGTGCGCGGGCGCTGTGGTGGGCGCAGCGTTGCTGTTCGCTGTCGCCAGTGGCAAGAGCGATTACAGCCTCGCCCAAGGGCTGGGCCAGAATGGCTGGGGTCCCGGTTATGGCGGCGGCTACAATGCGACCAGCGCATTCCTGTTTGAAGTGATCGCCACCTTTCTCTTTCTGGTGGTGATCCTTGGCGTCACCCAGCGCAATGCGCCGGCCGCGATGGCGGGCCTCGCCATCGGTTTAACGCTAGCGGTGATCCACATTGTTGGCATTCCGGTGACGGGCGTGTCCGTCAACCCGGCGCGCAGCCTGGGACCGGCCGTATTTGTTCAGGGCCAGGCGTTGGAGCAGCTTTGGCTGTTTATTGTGGCGCCCCTTTTGGGGGCGGGTTTGGCGGGCTTTTTGGTCCGGCAAAAGCTGCTCAGTGCGGACTAGCGGCGATGTCGGGGGCAAGACGGGCGCGGCCATGGGTTTGGCTCAGCGCAAGCCTTGCTGTGCTGCTGGGCGCTTGGGCGGTCAGCGGCGAGACGCCGGCCATTGATGCGCCGCCAGCGCGGGCGGGCGATTGCACGGTGATCGGCGTCTGGTCCAACGGCTTTCACACCAGCCTTGCGCTGGGCGCGGATCAATTGCCGGCCAGCCACCCGATTCGCGCCCTGTATCCTGATCAAACCTATCTGCTGATCGGGTGGGGCGATCTGCCATTTTATCGCTCGATGGGCAATGACATGACGCTTGGCGTCCAAGCGTTGCTGCCGGGCGGGCAAAGTGGACTGCATGTGCTGGCGAGCGCTGTTCCGGTGCAGCGATGGTATATCGGCAAGGAGGTGCTGCCGGTGGCGCTGTCGCGGGAGGGGCTGGCGCAGTTGGCGCAGTATATCACGGACAGCATGGCGCTGACGGCGGACGGCGCGGCGAAGGTCGCGGGCTTTGAACAGCAAGGCTATTTCCTGGAGGGCCAGAAAGACTTCCACGCCCTCAATGTGTGCAATCACTGGACGACCCGCGCGATGCGCGCCGCAGGCGTGCCGGTGAACGCCGCGCTAGCCTTCACTGGCGACGCCGCGATTGCTCTGATCGGGTGGGCTGCGCCACCACGCTGCCCGTCATAGTGCGCTTTCAGGCCGAGTGGACGCCGGTCGGCCGCTCCCGACAAGCGCGCAAGCTCATGAAGTTAGGGCAACTTATCCCGATCCGACCGTGCAGGGTAGGCTCGGGGCCGCTCGCGCGCGTTTTCCGTTCAAATGGTTGCCGGTTGATCGTTAGAAATCGCGCTTAATCAAAGGCTTGGGCAATCCGATCCGATTCCATCGGCTTGGATTTGCCCTGGCGCGCTGTCAGGCCGCCTTACCGCGAAGACAGTTGCACGTGTGCAACAACGCGCTCCTTTCACGCGCGAGTCAGTCCATAAGGAGGATAATGATGGCCTCTCTTAGTCCCTCCCCGTTGTCGCCGACAGGTGCAGACACGGTGTATCTTGATCTGTTACGCGATATTCTCGCCCACGGCGTGGACCGGGACGATCGCACCGGCACCGGTGCGCGCAGCGTATTTGGCCGCCAGATGCGTTTTGATTTGTCGGCCGGCTTTCCACTGCTGACCACCAAGCGCGTGCACTTCAAATCCATCGTGGTGGAGCTGCTTTGGTTCCTGCGCGGCGATACCAATGTGCGCTGGCTGCAGGATCGCGGCGTGACAATCTGGGACGAGTGGGCCGACCCAGAAACCGGCGAGCTTGGCCCCGTTTACGGCAAGCAGTGGCGCAGTTGGGCCGCCCCGGACGGGCGCCGCATTGATCAGATCACCCGCCTGCTCGACAGCCTGAGAACCAATCCGCATTCGCGCCGCCATGTCGTGTCGGCCTGGAACCCGGCCGAGGTGGACGATATGGCGCTGCCGCCGTGCCATTGCCTTTTCCAATTCTTCGTCGCAGGGGGGCGGCTGTCCTGCCAGTTGTATCAGCGATCGGCGGATATGTTTCTTGGCGTGCCATTCAACATCGCCAGCTATGCGCTGCTGACGCACATGATCGCGCGCGCCGCCGGGCTGCAGCCGGGGGAGTTCGTGCAAACGCTGGGCGATGCGCACCTTTACGCCAATCACATGGAGCAGGCGCGCACGCAGCTTGCGCGCACGCCGCGCGCCGCGCCGCAATTGGTTCTCAATCCGGCCGTTACCGATCTGTTCGCATTTACGCCGGAGGATATCGGGCTGGAGGGGTACGATCCCCATCCGCTCATCAAGGCGCCAATCGCGGTCTGAGGCTGCGAAGCGGGCGTCACGTTAGGCAAACAGGGTCAAACAGTCAGGGTTGATTGAAAGCATGTCGAAGGAGCTTTTGCCCCGGATCGTGGTGCCTGCCGTCGCGGCGTTGGGCGTTCTTTATCCTGCGACCTTTCTCACCGGCTTGTGGAAAGCCGCCGACGAGGGCGAGATCGAAACGGCCGGCGCCCGCATTGGCGGCGGTGCGATGCATTATGGCTGGCGCTATGACATTACCCGGCACGATTTTCCGAACGAAATGCGGTTGACGCTGACAGACGCTGAAACTGGTTTGGGCCCGCTTTGTGCGCTGCAAGTTCGCGGCGGGCCAACGCCGGTGAGTGCAGCGCAAGGCGCGGGCGCGACGGTGTTTGTCACCTTGGCCGAGCCGATCGAGGGCAAATATCGCCTCGCCATCGATCTCACCGAAGCGTTTGGTCGCCACTGTGCTGTCACCATCGCGGACGGCAAGATTGTCCGCGGTGCTGTGCCCCTCGGCGAGACGCCGCCGGCGACAGAGGATGTGTTCCCGTCGGAGCTGATCGCCGGCCGCGTCCGCACCGGCGGATAGGGCGGGGGCGGCTGAGACCGTCGCCGCCGGAGGCGGCAGTCATGGAAACGGTCCGCTAACCGGAAGTTCCCGTCGAAAAATGCCGGAATTTTCGTGCAATGTTTTGATATCAAATCAGAAATTAGTCGGTTTTCGTGGTTTAAATATCGTTAATGTAGCCATGTAAATATATAAAATATCATTTGC
>JBIKVO010000152.1:0-7034 GCA_044356795.1 Caulobacterales bacterium | reverse complement strand
GCGCGCCCGTCGAGGTGCAATCCGCGCCGCAACAGCGCCACTTTGTGCGGTGTGACAGCGCCAGCCACCGTGACAATATATTCCTTGTCAATCGGGCTTTGCGGTCCGATCACCGCTTTTGCAAGGACGCCGTCTTCCGACAAGATCAATAAACCGCGGCTGTCCATATCCAGGCGTCCCAGCGGTGCAAGGCTGAGGCGGCGCGTTGACGGCGGTTGACCCTCGCCGCTGAACCGCGCGCGTTCCAGCAACACCGCCGCTGGCGTTTGGCCGGGCTCTGGCTGGGCGGACACATAACCGATCGGCTTGTGCACCAGCGCTGTGACTTTGGCCGCCGTTTGCGCGTCAGCGCGATCATTCAATGTCAATGTCTGACCAGGATTGATTTTCCGCCCGACATCATTGACGCGTTCACCATCAATCGCCACTGCGCCTTGGGCGATCAGCGCCTCGGCTTCCCGGCGGGAACAAACGCCCGTTTGCGCCAACCACTTATTGACGCGCACGGGCTCGGTCCCGTCATATTGGCGTGTCATCGCCATGCCGTCAGTCCGCGGACGCGCCGGTGTGGGCGCGGCTTGGTGCAAGATCGCGCTTGAGAAAGTCGACCAGGGCGGTGCGAAACTCAATCTTGCCCACCGCGCTAAAATGATCGCCGGGCGTACGGATCAGCTGTGCGCCGGGTATCAACGCCGCCAAATCTGCGCTTGAGCCATTATCTTCGTCGCGGTCGCCGCACAGGACCAGCGTCGGGCATCGCACGCCCGCCAGCGCCGCGGGCGGCGTGTCCATTTGCGACGCCAGAACCGCCAGCGCGGGCTCCGCCGTCACGCCATTGGCCCGCATGAAAGATTGAATGAAGACGCCGGCGCGGGGATTTGCTGCGCGCTCGCCATGGCGAATGGCGTCCTCGAAATAGGCTTGGCGACTGGCCGTCGCCAGCACGCCGCTGGCCCCCATGCCGGCCAAAATCAGGCGTCGCGGCGCCGCGCCGCGCGCCAGCATGCGCGCCGCTGTCCGCGCGCCCAACGAATAGCCAACCAGCGCATAATCCCGCACGCTGAATGCCTTTGCGACCTGCTCAATATCGGCGGCGAGGCAATCATGTGCATAAGGCGGCGGCGGCAGCGGGGCCAGGCTTTCGCCATGACCACGCATATCGGGCGCGATGACATGAAAACCCGCCGCCACGATTGCCGTTGCGATCCCGGGCGCTATCCAATTCAACGCCGCACGCGACAAAAAGCCATGCAGCAGAAAAACTGTCGGGCCTTCGCCCGCGTGATGGATGGCCAATCGGGCGCCGTCCGGCGTTGTGATCGCATCGATCTGAAAAGCTGTGTTTTGCATGCCTTCACCATGGCGCCGCCGGTCTGCGGCGTCTATGTCTGCCGCAGTGTCAGGCGCAGACAGAGGCGGCCGTTATGTCAGATCGGGTGATGCCCTTGGCGGGGGTGCGCAATTTCCGCGATTTTGGCGGCTATGCGGGGGCGGCTGGCGTTGTGCGTCGGGGGCGGTTGTTTCGCTCCGCGCATTTTGCGGAGGCAAGCGCGGAAGATGCGGCCGCCCTGGATGATCTAGGCGTCACCGTTATCGTTGACCTGCGCCGCCCGCATGAGCGGCGCACCCATCCCAACCGTTGGCCGCCGCAAAGCCACGCCGCGCAAATCCTGCATGACAACACAGACCCCGACGATCACGTCGAAGCCCCCCACATCGCGTTGTTGCGCCAGCCCGATCTGACCGCCGACAGCGTTGCCGGGTTTATGGTGCAGCTTTACCAGACGGTTCCGTTTGAGGCGCGCCATCAACGCTTGTTTGCCGGCTATTTCCAGGCGCTCAGCGATGATCGCGCGTCCGGCGCGAGTGTGGTGCATTGCGCAGCCGGAAAGGACCGGACGGGGATTGCGTGTGCGCTGGTTTTATCGGCGCTGGGCGTCCCGCGCGACACCGTGATGGAGGACTATCTCCTGACCAATCGCGCCGTTGATCTGGATGCGCGGGCGCCGCAGATCCGGGTGATGATCGAGAAGGAATTGGGCCGAGCGCTTGATCTTGCGACGGTGCGTCCGATGCTGGGCGTTGATGCGCGCTATCTCGAGGCGGCGTTTACCGCGATTGGGAATGTGGATCGCTATCTGGAAACCGCGTTGGGCGTGGATGAAACGATGCGCGCGAAACTGCGCGCACGCTTATTGGAATAGTCGATGGCCTAAACGCGTTCCAGCTTGGCAAGTTCTACGGCCACGCGCACATCAATATCGGTCATGATGCTGTCCAGCGCGCCGTCGCCGGTGGTTTCCCGACCTGCGAATAAGCGGTTCAGCGTCGTGCGGACTTCGCCCGGCGCGCCGCCCTCCAGCAAACCCAGTTTCAAGCGTTCCAGCGCATCGAGGCTGTCGTGGCCGCGGCGCACATGGCGGGCCCTGCGCTGCTGGATGTCATCCACCGCTTGCAGCGCCAGAATCGCCCCGGCGGCCAGGCTTGGCGATACTGCCCGCGTCGCTGCGGCGGCCTGGGCCGGGGGCGAGGATATGGCAAATCCGGAATCGCTGGAGCGGGGTTCGGGGCTTTGCGCGATCGGTGATGTGGGGCGGGGGGGCTCAATCCTCATGCCGCCATCAGGGCATGCTTCGGTTTATCGCAGGTAAATGCCCGGCGAAAATTGCCGGGCGGGGCGGTCAAAAGGCGCCGGGCGGCGGCCAGCGCCGTGCGCCGTCGCCATGGCCGCCATGGTGGGCGAAGTGGCGCCAGACTTGCACCGCCTGTCCCCGCCTTAAGGTTAACGCTCATGTTTCGATCCACCTCCCTTGCTGTTTCCGCACTTTTGCTTGCGCTGGCGCCCGCCGCTTTGGTGGCCCCGGCGCAGGCAAATACGCGCATCAAAGACATTGCCGATGTTGAGGGCGTGCGCGAAAACCAGCTGATTGGGTATGGCCTTGTCGTCGGCTTGTCGGGCACGGGCGATTCGCTGCGCAATGCGCCGTTCACCCGCCAAAGTCTTGAGGCGATGTTGGAGCGTCTCGGCGTTTCGACCGGTGATCTGAACCTCAACACGCGCAATGTTGCCGCCGTGATGGTCACAGCCAATCTCCCCGCCTTCGGCGCGCAAGGCGCACGCATGGATGTGACGGTGTCGGCGCTGGGCGACGCCAAAAGCCTTGCGGGCGGGCAATTGTTGGTGACGCCCTTGGTTGGCGCGGATCAGGAAGTGTATGCGGTGGCGCAAGGCGCGATTGCGGTCGGTGGTTTTGCTGCAGGCGGTGCGTCCGGTTCTGCGGTGACGCGCGGTGTGCCAACATCGGGGCGCATCGCAAACGGCGCGTTGATTGAGCGGGAAATTCCGTTCGATCTCGCGGGTCAAAACGAAGTGCGTCTGGCCTTGCGCAATCCCGATTTCACCACCGCCCAACGTATGGCGCAGGCGATCAATGGTGCAGTCGGGGCGGGCGCTGCGCGGACGCTGAATTCCGGCATGGTGGCGGTGAAACGGCCGGCTGCTTTTGACGGCGACATGGTGTCCTTGCTCACGCAGATTGAGTCGCTGCCCGTCCAGCCCGACCTGTCGGCCAAGATCGTGATCGACGAAGCCAGCGGGATCGTCATTGTTGGCGATGCGGTGCGTGTGTCAAAAGTGGCGATTGCACAGGGAAATCTGACGATTTCGGTCGATGAGCAGCCGCAGGTTTCCCAGCCCGCGCCGTTCGCCCAAGGCGAGACGACCGTTGTCCCCAACTCGCAGGTTCAAGTCGATGAAGAAACTGGCGGTCTTGCGCTCGTGGGGGGCGATGGTGTGCCGCTGAAGGGCCTCGTGGATGGATTGAATGCGCTTGGCGTTACCCCGCGCGACCTGATCTCTATTTTACAAGCGCTTAAGGCATCCGGCGCTATCCAGGCTGAAATCGAGGTGCTGTGATGATGCCATTGGTGCGCGCCGAAACCACGCCACGCTATGCCCCGCCAACACCGCAGGCGACCCCGGAGCAGCGCAAACTGGCGCAGGATTTCGAGGCGACGATGCTTGCGGAGTTGATTCGTCCGATGTTCGACGCGTTGGACACCGAGGGGCTCGGCGGCGGCGGCGAGGGCGAACGGATGTTTCGTCCGATGCTGGTGGAGCACTATGCCCGCGGGATTGCCCAGTCCGGCGGCATCGGCCTTGCCGACATGGTTTTGCGTGAAATGGTAAAGATGCAGGAGACCGCCAATGGCGCTGTTGGCCGATAACGCCGCCGATCGGGTGGATCAATTGATGGCCCTGTCGCAGCGATTGATTGCTCTGATCCAGGAAGAAACCGGCTTGATCGAAAGCCGCCAGCCCTTGCCGCAGGGCGGCCGCGACGCCGAACGCAATCGGCTGGTGAATCTGTACCGGCTTGAAATGGCGCGGATCAAACAGGAGCCGTCGCTGATTGCCGATGCGTCGCCTGCAGCGATCGCTGCGCTGTCTGATGCGACGACCCAGCTTCAGGCCGCCTTGTCTCGGTTCGAGCGGGCGCTGGAGGCGGTGCGCGTGGTGTCAGAGGGGCTGCTGCGCACCATGGCCGAGGCCGCCGCCGAGCGTGCCCAGGGGCCGCGCACATATGCCGCCACCGGCCTGGAAGGGGCGGCCAAACAACCGCCGGCCGTGGCGCTGAACCAGCGCGCATAGGGTCGTCTGATCGGCGTTTGCGGGGATCGGCCGGCCTCTGGCTGACAAAAAACGCGTTGCGGCTTCAGGCTTGCATGCCCGTCGTATTACGGCCTTATGGCCATGGCAGGCGTGATCTTTCGCTTGATCGAGGAGGCTCGAGCCGCAGATGGCCGTTCATCCCCCCCCTGCGCCGCGCCGGCGCCATGGCGCACCTGCCAAGGTGACGGCTGCGACGGCTGAGCAGCCGCAGGCCGCGGCATCGTCGCGCAGGCGACGGCGCGGGGTCTTGGGCTGGTGGTCGTCGATGGCGTTCAACGCCGCCCTGTTTGCGCTGCCGTTATGCTTTCTGGTGCTGGCTGCCGCTATGGAGGGGGTACAGCTGGCGCGGTACGAACCGACGCCGCCCGCTTTGGCGAGCGCAAAATCCAATATCGAACAGCGCCTGCGCGATCTCACGCCGCGCGATGTGCCGCGGGAACAGGCGCTGTCGTTTCTGGTGGGGCGGGAGACAACGGAAGGCGACGCGGAAGCGGCCCGCGGCTTCTTGATGGCAGCCGGCGCGATCCTGCCGGGCGCGCAAGTGACACGTCTTTACCAGAGCCTGCGGGCGGGTTCTTCAGAAGAAGACTTGGCGAGCACAGCGGCGCGCTTTTTGGAGCCGACAATTGCGGACGGTTATCTGCGCATCCAATCGGGCCGGGCGCAAAGTGGCGGGGCCTTTTACCTTTTGGGCGACACGCGCGAATTGGCGCAGGCCGCGCGCCGCTGGCTTGAGGCCGGCGACAGCGACGGCGGCAGTCTGATTTTGTCGGGTTTGTCGGTGATCGATTTTGGCTTGCCGGCCGACGCTGCGACCTCAGTGCGCGTGGGGGCGTCGGTGCTGAAATCGGCGCGGGCTGCGGGGCGTTTATCGCCGGAATCATCGGCCGCTTTGGCAGTCATGGTGGAGCGCGCGTTCCCGTCTGAGGCCCTGCGTACGGAACTGCGCCGGGCGCTGGCGGCGCCGGAAGCGCTGGCCGATGAAGGTGCGGCGGCGGCCCAGGCCCTGCGCGGCGTGCGCTATGATCCGGCCTTTCGTGCGATGATTGCGCCGCTTGCGGCGGTGCGGGGGATTGCTGCGGCGACGTCGCCATCGGGGGCGCTGCGCTTGATCGCGCATGCGCGCACGCCGGCTGATTTTGAACCCTTGAGCCTGCTGGCCCAGGCGGGGCGCGAACGCGCTGTCGCCCTTGCCAAGCGCACAACGGTGGAGGCCAATCTCGCTGCCCTTGCACCCGTGACATGGCGGATCCCGCCGGTTGTGTTGTATGCGGCGGCGGCTTTGGTGGCGTGCGTGTTCGGTCTGCTGATCGCCACGGTGTTCGTTCTGAAACACGCCCTAGAGAGGGCGGTCAATACGCAGCCGACAGGCGCAGTCACCGCGCTCGCGCCGCGCATCGGTCTCGCGAGGGCGTTGCCGAGACCGCAGCGATCGGATGCCGAAGCCGCCCTTTGACGCGACATTTGCACCATCATCAACCGCCGATAAGCCCCTTAAAGGGCGCGCAATCGACCAGCTTGACTTGACCCGCGCGGCAACGCGCCTCTAGAGCAGGGCTCGACCCTGTGCGAAGTCCTGCGCGATGACGGCTGACCGCCCGACCCGCCCATGGGCGCGCCGTGCAGGTCAAGATGGTTTCAAGCCGGCCAAGCGGCCGTGAGGGGTAGGCAACAGTGGAAGCGATCGATCCGATCATTTATCGCCTGGCGATCTTCGTGCTGGCGATTTTCGTGGGCTATTATGTCGTTTGGAGCGTCACGCCCGCGCTGCATACCCCCTTGATGGCGGTGACCAACGCGATCTCATCGGTGATCATTGTTGGGGCGATCATTGCGGCGGCGGCCGGCGCGCAGGGCGGCCCGTCCGAACGCGAAAAGATCCGCCAGGAATGTCGTGTCCTGTGGGCGAGCCAGATCGACCATTTGCGGAAATATCCGCCGATCGATCCGCAAAGCGGTATCGCGACACCCATTCCGGATCTGCCGGCTGAACAGCTGGTCGGAATGATCGATGAATGCACAAACGCCGCCGCAACAGCAGAGGGGTTGCCCTCCGATCCCGCGATCGAAGCCGCCCCGCCGACCTTATCGGCTCATATCTGGACGGCCAAAATCATGGGCGGGTTCGCTGCGCTACTGGCGGCGGTCAACATTTTCGGCGGCTTTCTTGTGACGCAACGCATGCTGGCGATGTACCGCAAGAAGGACAAGCTGAAGGCGGCCTGAAGCGATCGCGAACAACAGACTGGAAGGGGTTGGATGGGCGAGGGCTTGAGTCCGGGCCAATGGGCGATGGCGGCGTGTTGGGGCGCGTGCGCGGTGGGCGCGTATGTCGTCGCGGCCGGATTGCCTGCTGCTCCTG
>JBIKVO010000151.1:0-7049 GCA_044356795.1 Caulobacterales bacterium | reverse complement strand
CCGCCGCCTCCCTGCCGGCGGGCTATGTGGCGTTTGGATCGGCGGCCTTGATCGATCCTTCAGGGGATTAGCCTGCCCGCGCAGCCAACGGGCCGTGGCGGCGTCAAGCTCTACAGCCATATCGGCGGCGTAGGCCACAGTGTCGCGCTCGGAAATGGCGCATCGCGACGCCACGGGCGAACTGTTTGAAGATTCACGCGTGGGGTGTGTTTGCAACGCACTTCCCTTCAAACGGGAAGAGCTTGCTCGGTTGACATTGCCGGAGGCGATGCCCACTGTCCCGGCCCGCTTGGGGACCTTTAAGCGAGACAGCCGCCCATGAACGTCGTCGTGGTGGAATCGCCAGCCAAGGCGAAGACCATCAACAAATATCTCGGTCGCGATTACACCGTCGTCGCCAGCTATGGCCACATCCGCGATCTGCCGCCAAAAGACGGAAGCGTACGTCCCGACGAGGACTTCGCCCTCGATTGGGAGATGGACGCCAAAGGGGCCAAGCAAGTCCGTGAGATCGCCGACGCCCTGAAAGGCGCGGACCGGCTGATTCTCGCCACCGACCCCGATCGCGAGGGCGAAGCGATTAGTTGGCACGTGCTTGAAGCGCTGCAGCAGAAGAAAGCGCTGAAGGGCAAGCAGGTCCAGCGCGTTACTTTCAACGCGATCACCAAGGATGCCGTCGCCAAAGCGATGGCCGCCCCGCGCGAAATTGATATGGAATTGGTCGACGCTTATCTTGCGCGCCGTGCGCTGGATTATCTGATCGGCTTTAATCTCTCGCCGGTGCTGTGGCGCAAGCTGCCCGGCGCGCGCTCTGCGGGGCGGGTGCAATCGGTGGCGCTACGGCTGATCTGCCAGCGGGAAATGGAGATCGAGCGCTTCACGGCGGTGGAGTATTGGACTGTCGACGCCGACATCCAGTCGCCGCGAAAAGAAAAGCTGTCGGCGCGTCTTGTGGCGCTCGACGGAAAACGCCTGAGGCCGCACGATCTTGGACATGAAGCCGTAGCCCACGCCGCCCGCGATGTGGTGAAGGCAAGCGCGCTGAGCGTTGCTCGGGTTGAGGCGGTCCCGGTCAAGCGGGCGCCGCCGCCCCCGTTCATGACATCTACCCTGCAGATGGAGGCTGCCCGCAAATTGGGCTTTTCCGCCACCCGCACCATGCAGGCCGCGCAGCGGCTGTATGAAGGGATTGAGGTGAACGGGGAAACCACCGGCCTTATCACCTACATGCGAACCGACGGCGTGCAGATGGACGAAGGCGCTGTCCAGCAATTGCGACGCGCCATTCAGTCGGGTTTCGGTGAGGCGTATGTCCCCGCCCAGCCACGCCGCTACGCCAGCAAAGCCAAAAACGCCCAGGAAGCACACGAGGCGATCCGCCCGACCGACGCATTTCGCCGCCCGCAGGACCTGCAACTCAGCGGCGATCTTGCCAAACTGTATGAATTGATCTGGAAGCGCGCAGTGGCGTCGCAGATGGAAAGTGCAACTCTGGAGCGCACAACCATTGAATTCGCCGACGCGAAGGGCCGTTGCGATCTGCGCGCGACGGGCCAGGTTGTACTGTTTGACGGTTTCCTCAAGCTCTATGATGAAGGCCGCGACGACAGCGATGATGAAGAAAATCGTCGGCTGCCGAAACTGACTATCGGCGAAGCAGTGAGCATTGATGCGGCGCGCGCAGACCAACATTTCACCCAGCCGCCGCCGCGGTTTTCCGAGGCCACGCTGGTCAAAAAGCTTGAAGAGCTGGGCATTGGCCGGCCATCGACCTACGCCGCCATCCTGGAAAAACTGCGCGAGAAAAATTACGTCCGCATGGACCGCAATCGGTTCATCCCGGACGATCGCGGCCGCATCGTCACCGCGTTTCTGGAGAATTTCTTCGCACGCTATGTCGAGTATGACTTCACCGCCGACCTGGAAGAAAAACTCGATAAGGTCAGCGCCGGCGACCTGTCCTGGAAGGCGCTGATGCGCGAATTCTGGGAAGGGTTTTCCAAGGCTATTGCCGATATCGGCGACTTGCGCATCACGCAGGTGCTGGATGCGCTCAATGATGCGCTCGGTGACCACATCTTTCCGCAGCGCGAGGACGGCGGGGATGCCCGCGCATGTCCGTCTTGCGCGGATGGGCGCCTGTCAATCCGGCTTGGCAAGTTTGGCGCCTTTATCGGGTGCTCCAATCATCCCACCTGCAAATATACCCGCCCCGTAGCCCCGCCCGACAGCGAAAATGCCCTCGGCGGCGACGGCGTGGCCCTTGGCGCTCACCCAGAAACTGGTGAGGCGATTGCGCTGAAAACCGGTCGCTTTGGTCCTTATGTGCAATTGGGGGAAGGCGAAAAACCAAAACGCGCCAGCCTGCCGCGCGGATGGACGCCGGAAACCACCGACCTTGCGCGCGCGCTGCGTCTTTTGTCCTTGCCGCGCGACATTGGCCCCCACCCCGAAGACGGGGAAATGGTGATCGCCAATATCGGCAAATACGGCCCTTATGTGCAGAAGGGCAAATCCTACGCTAATCTGGCGCAGGTCGAAGATACGTTTGAGATCCAAATGAACCGTGCCGTCGCCCTGCTCGCAGAGCGCGCCGAAGGCGGCAAAGGACGCTTTGGCCGCGCGCCAAAACCGCCGCTGAAAGAGCTGGGCGAAAGCCCCGTGACCGGCAAGCCGGTGGTTGTGCGTGAAGGGCGCTTCGGCCCGTTCATCACCGATGGCGAGACGATCGCCAATATGCCGAAAGCCGTCGCTCCCGCTGATATGACTTTGGATATCGCGTTGCCGATTTTGGCCAAGAAAGCCGAAACCGCACCGACCAGAGGCAAAAAGCGCAGCGCACCGACAAAAAAAGCGGTCCCCGCCACCGATGCCAAAAAGCCGGCCGCCAAGAAAGCCAAAGCCATAACCGATAAACCAAAGAAGCGCGCAACGCCTGCCGCCCAAGCAAAACCAAAAGCAAAAGCAAAAACCCCAACCGCCAAGGCGTCGGCGAAAAAGGCCAAGAAGTCGTAGTCCAGCCCGCAGGATCAAACCGGAGCCATGGCCAAACGCCCCGCCGCCGCCGCGCCAGAACCGCTCACCCGTGAGCGCGTTTTGAAGGCGTTGGAAGACAGCGGCGGCAAAGCGGCCAAGCGCGATTTGGCTAAAATCCTGGCGGTTTCGCCAGATGATCGAAAACTTCTGCGAACCATCCTGCGCGAATTGGAGGCGGACGGCGTGTTGGGCCGTGTGGGGCGGCGGGCGTTTGCGTCCAGCGCCAATCTCCCCGACAGCGGCGTGATGGAGATCGTCGACCGCGATCCCGATGGCGAATTGCTGGGGCGAATGCGCGGTGTTGACGGCCTGTTTGGGCCGCTGGTGCGGCTTGCGCCCGGGGATGCGCGCGCAATGGCAGGCGGCCCGGCCGTGGGTCTTGGCGATCGGGTGCTGGTGAAGATCACACGCCGCGGCGGTGAGGCGACAGCACAGGTTGTGAAGCGGCTTGGCCAAAGTGCACACCGCATCCTGGGCGTGTTTCGCGCCAACCCCTATGGCGGGCGGGTGGAGCCCGCCGATCGGAAAGCCAAGCAGGACTTGCTGGTAGAGCGCCATCAGGCTGGCGACGCCCAAGACGGCGATCTGGTGGTGTGCGAACTGGCGACGGGCGGGCGCACAAGCGGCCCCAAACGCGCGATCATTCGCGAAGTGATCGGCAAAGAAGGCGATCCGCGCGCGGCGTCCATTCTTGCGATTTTCAGCCACGGCGTGCCGATGGGTTTTTCCAATGAGGAAGAAGATCAGGCGCGGCATGCAAAAAAACCAACACTGCAAGGCCGCACCGATCTGCGCCACCTGCCGCTGATCACGATCGATCCCGAAGACGCACGCGACCACGACGACGCAGTGTTTGCTGAACCCGATCAGGATCCCCAAAACGCCGGTGGTTTTCGCGTGTGGGTGGCGATTGCGGATGTGGCGGCTTATGTCACACCGGGATCACCATTGGATCGCGGCGCATTCAAACGCGGCAATTCCACCTATTTCCCCGATCGCGTCGCGCCAATGTTGCCTGAGGCGTTGAGCGCAGATTTATGCTCGTTGCGGGAGAGTGAGGACCGGGCCTGCCTTGCGGTGGAGATCGTGTTTGACCCGCACGGCGCAAAACGGCGCCATCGGTTTGTGCGGGGACTGATGCGTTCTGTTGCCAAGCTGTCCTATGCGCAGGCACAGGCCGCGTTTGACGGCGCACCGGACGAAAAAGCAGCGCCACTGATGGCGTCGGTCTTAACGCCGCTCTTCCAAGCGTATCTCTGCGCAAAGAAAGGCCGGGATCGGCGCGAACCCCTCGATATCAGCGGTGCGGAACATAAGATCCTGTTCGGGCCGGATGGGCGCGTTGTGGGAGTGCGCCGTCGTGAAATGTTGGAAGCCAACAAGCTGATTGAAGAGTTTATGATTCAAGCGAATGTCTGCGCGGCAGAAACGCTGGAAACCAAACAAACCCCACTCGTGTACCGCATTCACGACACGCCCTCGAAAGAAAAGATCGCAAGCCTTGCCGACTTTCTCACCACCGTTGGCCTATCATGGGCGAAGGGGCAGGCAGCAACACCCGGGCGGTTCAATCGTATTTTGTCGCTGGCGCGCGCTGGCGAACACGCCGACATCGTCAACGAGGTGGTGCTGCGATCACAGGCGCAAGCGATTTATGCGGCCGAAAACATCGGCCATTTCGGATTGAACCTCGCGAAATACGCCCACTTCACGTCCCCCATTCGCCGCTACGCCGATCTGGTTGTGCATCGCGGATTGGTGCGCGCCCTGAAACTGGGCGATGACGGCCTGTCGGACGAACAGGCCGCGCGCTTGGAAGAAATCGCTGACCACATCACTATGACGGAGCGCCGCTCAATGGCGGCGGAACGCGATGCCACCGAACGCTATATCGCAAGCTTTCTCGCTGATCGGGTTGGCGCGGTCTTTGAGGGGCGCATCAGCGGCGTGACCCGGTTTGGCCTGTTTGTGAAATTGACCGACACCGGCGCGGACGGATTGGCGCCGATCTCATCGCTGGGACAAGAACGCTTTTACCATGACGAAGCGCAGCATGCCTTGATCGGGGCATCCAGCGGCACGCGCTATCATCTTGGCCAAAGCGTCGAAGTGCGCCTGCGCGAAGCGACGCCGGTTTCGGGCGGGTTAGTGTTTGAACTGGTGGGGGCAGAGGCGGCGTCGCGGTCTGGTCCGCCGCCCCGCGGCGCAGGCTTTGGCCGCAGCGGCGCCCATTCATCGCGCAGCAAACATCCAGGCGGGCGCGGCAAGCATCGCGATCGGGGCAAGCGATGAGTGCGGCGAACGGCGACGATTCCCCCTTCGATCCCGCCGACCCCACCAATTCCTCGGTGGCGCCGCGGCCAAAAGACGCCGCCACCTTGATCCTGTTGCGCACCCGCACAACCGGCCCACAAGTGCTGATGGGCCAACGCGCCAAGGGCCATGTTTTTATGCCGAACAAATGGGTGTTTCCGGGCGGCCGGCTTGACCGCGCCGACGGCTTGGCGCCCGCCGCCACAGAACTGGCCCCGGAGGTGGAAGCCAAACTCTCGATCCAGTGTCCGCGCCGCAAACCGCGTGCGTTCGCTTTGGCTGCGGTGCGCGAAACCTTTGAGGAGGCCGGCTTGATTGTGGGGCGTCGCGGCGGCGCCAAGGGCGCCTGGCCACAGACATGGCGATCATTCGCCGCCCTCGACGCTGCGCCCGAGTTGCACAAGATGCGCTTCATTTGCCGCGCGGTGACGCCGCCTTATCGGCCACGCCGCTTTGACGCGCGCTTCTTTATGGCCGACGCCGATGACGTGCTGCTTGATGACCGCCCCATTACGGGCGATCAGGAACTGCTCCACACCCGCTGGTTTGATTTCGCCGAAGCCGAGGCCCTCGACTTGCCAAGCGTAACGCGCTTTGTATTGGGCGAAGTCCGCGAGCGCCTCGCGGGGAGAGCGTTGGCGCCGGCTTATCTGCGTTGGACGCGCAAAGGCCACGCGATGGAACGCCTTTGAATGCGCGAGGGAATGCGGCGATGTTTGGATTGAGTCTCACGACGCTGGCCGCACTCGGCGCGGTGGCGTGCGGTGGTGCGGCGATCGGCTTGTCGTTTCCGTTGCTCAGCCTCAATCTCGACGACTGGGGCGTGAGTGAAGCCGGTATCGGCGTATTCACATTGACGGCGGCGTTGTCCACCGTGCTGATGACGCCCTTCGTGCCGCCGGTTTTGGCGCAGGTTCCGGTGCGTCTTGTACTGGGCGCATCCCTGCTGGTGATTGCCGGCTTCTTCCTGCTCGCAAACGCCTTCCGCGACATCGCAATCTGGGGCGTGCTGCGGTTTTGTGCGGGATCGGCTTACTCGTTTTTGTTCGTTTCTGCGGAAGCGTGGGTATTGGAGCGTACACCGGCGCAGCGACGGGGCTTCGTGCTGGGGCTGTTTGCGGCCACCTTCGCCGGCGCCATGGCGCTGGGGGGCAGTGTGGTGGCGGTCTTTGGACATAGCGGACAGTGGGCCTTTTATGCCGGCGCCGGCGTGGCCTGTTTAGGCTTGCTGGCCTTAACCGCACCCGGCCCCGGACTCACGGCGCCAGAGGGCGAGGCCGGCAAACCCGCAGCCCTCCTCGCCCGCATTCGCAACGCGCCGGTGGTGATGATGGCGCCGCTGGCGATGGGCGCCATTGAGACCGCCAAATACAATCTGATCCCGATCTATGCCCGCCGCGTCGGTCACGACGACGCCGTCGCCACTCAAATGATCACCGCCGCCGGGATCGGCGTGCTGGTGCTGCAGCCAGCGATCGGGGCGCTGGGGGACCGATTGGGCGCTCGCTGGACGCTGGCTTTATGTGCTACGGCCGGGGTGTTGTTCCCGTTTGCGATCCTGGCGATGGGCGCATCCGCGTGGCCAACCTTGGCCATGGTGTTCCTTTATTCCGGCGTTATCACTGGCCTTTATACCGTCGGCCTGATCTGGCTTGGCCGGGTCTATTCCGGCGGGGACCTTGCCGCCGCCAATGCCGCCT